>CALESB010000007.1 GCA_937906995.1 uncultured Sutterella sp. | reverse complement strand
GAGACTCGTTTCCCGCTCCACTTTCTTTCGGTAGAAAGAGGTGGCGCGATAGCAAAGCGGTTATGCAGCGGATTGCAAATCCGTTTAGAGCGGTTCGACTCCGCTTCGCGCCTCCAGACATTAAATTCACGCGGGAATAGCTCAGTTGGTAGAGCGCAACCTTGCCAAGGTTGAGGTCGCGAGTTCGAGACTCGTTTCCCGCTCCAAGATTTTGGAAATGAGCCGTGTGTTTAGGCTCTTTCTAGGTGGATTTGGTAGGCCGGGTGACGGAATTGGTAGACGTAGCGGACTTAAAATCCGCCGCCAATATAACGGCGTACGGGTTCGATTCCCGTCCCGGCCACCAATTTATTAAAAAGCCTGAACGCGTTTTGCGGTTCAGGTTTTTTTTTATCTATTGTTTTGCTAATAAGTTCTTCTTACCAGCATTACACGCACTCTCTCTAAGCGCTGCTTGTCATGTCTATTTTTATTATTGTTCTGTTAGCGATTGCGATCACTTTAGCTTTGCTGAGGTTTAAGCAACCTATTGGTATTGCCATTTTGATTAGTGGACTCTTTATTTGGTTATGTACTGATCCCACTTTTAATGAGTTATCTGATGCACTGATTCAGATGCTATCAAAACAGGGTAACTATGATTTGGTTGGTGCTTTGTATTTAGTTGTTTGCTTAGAGATTGAGCTACGTAAGAGCGGTGCTTTGGCTGGAATGGTTCAGGCACTCTATCGTATGTTTAAGAGCCCAAAATTTACTTTGGCGATTATGCCTGCCTTTTTAGGCTTGTTGCCGTCTATTGGTGGCGCCCGTTTTTCTGCTCCTATTGTTGAGGAAGCCAGTAAAGGTGTTCAAATCACTGCGGAGCAAAAGGCTGGGATTAATTTCTGGTTTCGTCATATCTTTGAATTCTCGAGTCCACTCATTCCAGGAATGATTTTGGCATGTGGGATTGCTGGGGTAAAAATTGGTGATCTAATTTTGCACTTGGGGTGGCTCACAATTGTCGCTTTTGTGGCAGGGTGGCTTTTTTTAATTCAGCCTTTAAAAGTTCTTTCATTAAAGAAGCCCGATCAAGACCGTGACTTGATTCATAAGCATAATGTTGACTTCATTCTCTCTTTAGTACCAGTCATAGCCAATGTGATCTTAATGGTTGTCTTTGGCTTAAATGCAGCTTTGTCCATGGCAATTGTTGTTGTTGGCATGATTCCCATCCTGATGCTTATGAATCGAGCCGTCTCGATTCGAGATATTTTTGTTGGTGCTCTGGATTGGAAGCTTTTTGCTAATGTGCTGAGTATTCTTTTGTTTATCCAAATTTTGGATACAACGGGTCTTTTAAGTCAGATTGTTCAAGCTTTCCAAAGCTCGGTTTTACCAATTCCTGTCATTATTGCGATGATTAGTTTCGTGATTGGCATGTTGACTGGTCTATCTCAGGGGCATGTAGCAATTGTCATGCCGATTGTTGCTGCCTTAAGCATGGGAAATTTGTCCTTAGTTGGTATTGCTATGGTGTTTGGTGTCGCAGGTCAGATGATAACGCCAACCCATGTTTGCTTAACTATTACAGTTGATTACTTTAAGAGTGATTTCTTCAAAACTTTAGGACCTGTTATTTTGGCTCAACTCGTTGTATTGATCACTTTTGCAATAGTAACGTACTTGACTTGGTAAGCAATTTTAGTTGTCAGTTTACTTAATAGGGTATTGAAAAAAAAACAGGCTACGAATGGGGGTCGTAGCCTGTTTTTTTATAACTCGGTTCTAATCAATTTTATGTGCATTATGAAGATTGAGTTCAGCCATGATTGTTGCAGAAATTTCTTCAATAGAGCGACTTGTTGAGGTTAACCATTTAATTCCTTCTCGACGCATCATTTCTTCAGCAGCTTCAATTTCTGCTCTACAGTTTTCAATAGAAGCGTAACGACTTCCTGGACGACGTTCATTACGAATTTGAGATAAACGTTCTGGAGAAATGGAAAGACCGAAGAGTTTACCTCTCATTGTTTGAAGTACTTCTGGCAATTCTCCGCGTTCGAAGTCTTCTGGAATCAATGGGTAGTTTGCACACTTAACTCCAAACTGCATTGCCAAGAACAGACTTGTAGGTGTTTTACCAGAGCGACTTACGCCAACTAAGATGACATCGGCTTCATTTAAACCCTTATTCATTTGGCCATCGTCATGAGCTAGGGTGTAGTTGATGGCTTCGATACGACGATTGTAACGTTCCTCGTCAGCAATGACGTGGCTTCTACCCATAGAGTGTGCGCTCTTTAAGCCAGTTTCTTGTTCAATTTCTTTGATGAAACTGCGGAAAAATTCAATACGGAAACCTTGGCATTTTTCTGTAAATGTTTTATGGATATTAACATCCACGAAGGTAGAGAAAACTAACGGACGAACACCCGTTTCGATATAAGCATCATTAATTTTCTTGGCAGCTAGAACTGCTTTTTCAGGTGAATCGATAAACGGCATGCGAACCTGATCATATTCTAGGTCCGAAAATTGCGTTAAAACCGAGTGAGCTAACGTTTCTGCCGTAATGGCGGTGGCGTCAGAAACGATAAAAACGGCTCGTTTGCCACTTTTTGAAGTGGTCTTAGGGGAAGAAATGGTATTAAACATTTGTCCTTCTGCCAAAAAATTACCCGAAATGTTTCGGTTGTCGCTACAATTCCATTATTCTAACAATCCATCTTTCTTTTGGGGGAAGAAAATGCCGCAAGGTCGTTTTGTATATCCGTTTAGCCAGCTACGCATGACCGACGTCGATCGCGTTGGTGGTAAGAACGCCTCTTTGGGCGAATTGCTTAGCCAATTAACGAGCGCCGGGATTCGTGTGCCGGACGGTTTTGCCACGACTGCAGAAGCGTTTCGTTTATTTTTAACAGAAAACAATCTCGAAGAACGCATTAATGATCGTTTGAAGGACCTTAACGTTGATGACGTTAAAGCTTTGGCTAAGGCCGGTGCTGAAATTCGTCAAATGATCGAAGATGCTCCCTTCCCAGCTGCGCTCGAAGCTGAAATTCGTGAATTCTACGAATGGTTGAAGGACGGTCAAGAAGAAATTAGCGTAGCAGTTCGTTCATCTGCTACAGCTGAAGACTTGCCGGATGCTTCTTTTGCTGGTCAACAAGAAACGTTCTTGAACGTCTGTGGAATTGACCAAGTGTTGAGCCGTATGCGTGAAGTGTTTGCCTCTTTGTATAACGATCGCGCTATCAGCTATCGTGTTCATAAGGGCTTTACGCACTCTGAAGTCGCTTTGTCTGCAGGTGTTCAACGTATGTGCCGCTCTGACCGCGGTGCAGCAGGTGTGATGTTCACGCTCGATACCGAAAGTGGTTTCGATCAAGTCGTTTTCGTAACGGCTAGCTACGGTTTAGGTGAAACTGTTGTTCAAGGTGCTGTGAACCCGGATGAATTCTATGTTCATAAGCCCATGCTTGAAGCCGGTAACTTCCCGATCATCCGTCGTACCTTGGGTAGTAAGTTGATCAAGATGGAATTCGATCCGGAAGGTGCTAAGGCTGGTCGTTCTGTTCGCACGGTTGATGTGAGTGCAGAAGATCGTCGCCAATTTGCAATTACGGACGAAGACGTTATTGAATTGGCTAAGTTCGCTACCATCATTGAAAAACACTACGGTCGTCCGATGGACATCGAATGGGGTAAAGATGGTATCGATGGCAAGATTTATATCTTGCAAGCCCGCCCAGAAACCGTTAAGAGCCGTCAAAGCTCAGCAGACGTTCAACAACGTTTTACCTTAAAGACAAAGGGTAAGGTATTGGCCGAAGGCCGTGCTATTGGTCAAAAGATCGGTATCGGTGAAGTTCGCATTGTTCAAGATGCTAGCGAAATGGACCGTGTTCAAGCTGGTGACGTGTTAGTGACGGACATGACGGACCCGAACTGGGAACCGGTGATGAAGCGTGCTAGCGCTATTGTTACCAACCGCGGCGGTCGTACTTGCCACGCTGCTATTATTGCTCGTGAATTGGGTATTCCGGCTGTTGTTGGTTGTGGTGATGCCACTGAATGCGTCCAAGAAGGTCAAGTTGTGACCGTTTCTTGCGCAGAAGGCGATACGGGTAAGATTTACGAAGGTCGTCAAGAAGTTCAAATTGATGAAGTCAAGCGTGGTGCATTGCCTGAAGTGCCCGTTAAGATCATGATGAACGTCGGTAACCCGCAATTGGCTTTTGAATTCCAAGCCATCCCGAATAAGGGTGTTGGTTTAGCTCGTCTTGAATTCATCATCAATAACAACATTGGTATCCACCCGAAGGTTGTTTTGGACTATCCAAATGTTGATGGCGAATTGCGTGATGCAGTTGAACGCTTAAGCGCTGGTTACAAGAGCCCGGTTGACTTCTTCGAAAGCAAGATTGCAGAAGGTGTGGCAACCATTGCTGCTGCATTCTGGCCGAAGAAGGTGATTGTTCGCTTGTCTGACTTTAAGAGCAACGAATACCGTAAGTTAATCGGTGGCGATCGCTATGAACCGGATGAAGAAAATCCGATGTTGGGCTTCCGTGGCGCCTCTCGCTACATCGCCAATACTTTTGCAGAATGCTTCCGTATGGAATGCCGTGCAATGAAGTTTGTTCGCGACACAATGGGCTTGACCAATGTTGAATTGATGGTTCCGTTTGTTCGTACTCTTGATGAAGCACGTCAAACGATTGAAATCATGGAGCGTAATGGCTTAAAGCGTGGTGAAAATGGTTTGCGCGTCAACATGATGTGTGAAATTCCGTCCAACGCAGTTTTAGCTGACAAGTTCCTCGATTACTTCGATGGTTTCTCTATTGGTTCCAACGACATGACGCAATTGACGTTGGGCTTGGACCGTGACTCTGGTCTCGTTGCAGCAAGCTTTGACGAACGTAACGAAGCAGTGAAGGCTATGTTGTCTATGGCCATTCGTGCCTGCCGTGCTCGCGGTAAGTATGTTGGTATTTGTGGTCAAGGTCCTTCTGACCATGAAGACTTGGCTCAATGGTTGATGGATGAAGGTATTGAATCTATCTCCTTGAACCCTGACACAGTTGTCGACACGTGGCGTCGTTTAGCTAGCAAGTAATTAGCTACGACAGAGCTTCCGTTTTTACTTCGGTAGCTCAAACAAGCGTCTAATTTCCAACAGTGAAATTAGACGCTTTTTTTGTTTAAAAATGATTCCATATTTGTCGAATTTTTCCTATACTTTAAAACTTAACCCCCTTAAATTTAGAAAGCAGATTTCAACAAATGGAACATGAATTTACCCTTATTGCAACACTTGCCTGGGGCTTGTGTTTGGCGCTTTTATTCGGCTTTCTCGCCAATCGTTTGCGTATTCCAGCTTTGGTTGGTTATCTTTTAGCAGGTGTCTGTATTGCTCCTACCACTCCAGGTTTCGTTGGCGATGTAGCTCTAGCAGCACAATTGTCAGAATTAGGGGTAACACTTTTGATGTTTGGTGTAGGGCTGCATTTCTCCGTTCGGGAGTTAATGAGGGTCAAATCAATAGCAATTCCGGGTGCTGTACTGCAGATGGCGGCCGCTACTGTTTTGGGGGGATTACTTGCACTTTGTTGGGATTGGCCATTATTAGCAGCAGGTATTTTTGGTTTGAGTTTGTCTTGTGCCTCAACGGTCGTACTGATTCGAGCGTTACAAGGTTTTGGGGCACTTGAGTCTGGTGAGGGGCAGGTTGCTGTCGGCTGGCTGGTTGTTGAAGACTTGGCAACTGTTTTACTTTTAGTGTTATTGCCTTCACTTGCCGGTGTCGTCAAAGACGGAGCTGTTGGTCAAGTTGACTCGGATTTTCTTTGGATGATGCTGGAAACTGGGGTTTTGATAGTTGGCTTTATCGCTACCATGATGGTGGTTGGACGACGTATTCTACCTTGGGCCTTAATGCAAGCAGTTAAAACAGGGTCTAGAGAAATTTTTACGCTATGCGTTATTGCTATAGCAATTGGCGTTGCGTATGCCTCAACTGAAATTTTTAAGGTTTCTTTCGCTTTAGGGGCTTTTTTTGCCGGGATGATGATGCGTGAAAGTGAGTACGCTCACCGCGCTGCTCAAGATACGTTGCCACTTCAGGACGCCTTTTCAGTGATTTTCTTTTTAGGCGTTGGCATGCTATTTGATCCAACGATCATTATTCGGGAGCCTCTTAGAGTTTTGGGAGTGCTAGCTATTATCATTCTAGGTAAAGCCTTAGTGAGTATTGTGCTAGTACGCGCCTTAGGTTACAACTGGCGCTATGCATTAACAATTGGTGCAAGTTTGTCTCAAGTAGGAGAATTTAGTTTTATTTTAGGTGGTTTAGGTGTTAGTTTAGGTTTCTTGCCACAAGAAGGTATGACACTGATTTTGGCAGGGGCCATTTTCAGTATTGCTTTAAATCCTTTAGTCTTTAAACTGATTAAGCCTTTATTAAATTTCTTAGCACCAGAGAAGAAGATGCCAGATCCTATGGTTTGGCAGTCTAAGAAGACAGCAACTCAGAAAGGTCCTGTGGTTATTGTAGGTGCAAACCTAATGGGTCGAGATATTTATGAGGCATTAAGCGATAAGAACATTCCCTGCACTGTTATTGAACAAAATGTCAATCGTGTTACTGAAGATGAATTAAAGCGTAACTTTATTTTAGGTGATGCGTCCCGAGCTACTGTTTTGGAAAAGGCTGGGGTGGCTAATGCAAGTTGTGTTGTTTTGACCGTACAAGATGCGTTAAGAGAGAGAAAAATTGCAGACGAAAGTCGAGCGATTAATCCTGATGTTCGAATTTTAGCCTTGATATCTAAGGATGGTGACCGGGATTTCTTTAAGGAGTCCAGTGGTATGTTATTGCCAAATATTCATTTCTTAGATACTCGTAAGGAAATGGCTAAAAATATTCTCTCTTATACGGTTAGTTATTACCGTAGGGCGTAATTCGTAAAAGCGAGAAACATTTTTTCTAACATTTTATTCGCATACTCGTTAGGCTTAGATGGTTTTTAGAATGTAGGGTGTAAGCAGTGTCTGAAGGTATTTCTCTATTTGCTACTTTAGCTTGGGGGTTCGGCTTAGCTTTTTTGTTAGGCTATCTTGCCAACAAGCTTAGAATCCCCGCGCTAGTAGGTTATTTGTTAGCAGGTATTTGCATTGCTCCAACTACACCAGGTTTTGTTGGAGATGTGGGCTTTGCCAGTCAACTTTCTGAGATTGGTGTAACGCTGCTGATGTTCGGCGTTGGGTTAAGCTTTTCGGTCAAAGATTTACTGAGAGTGAAGGCTGTTGCAGTACCAGGAGCATTACTGCAGATGGCTTGTACAACTGGCTTGGGGATGAGTTTTGGCCTACTTAGCGGCTGGTCTTTTATGGCCTCATTCATCTTAGGACTTTGTTTGTCTTGTGCTTCAACAGTTGTAATGGTGAAGGCTTTACAAAGTCACGGAGCACTTGAGTCTGGGGAAGGGCAAGTTGCTGTTGGTTGGCTTGTTGTTGAAGACATGGTATCTGTGCTTTTATTGGTTCTTTTACCCTCTTTAGCCGCAATCCAGGGTAAAGGATCAATGAGTTTTGCAGACCTTTCTACGGCTATGGGTGAAACGAGCCTTTTGATTGTGGGCTTTATAGCTACTATGGTCGTTGTTGGGCGTCGAGTGTTGCCCTGGGCTTTGATGAAAGCTGCTCAAACCGGTTCACGAGAAATCTTTACGCTTTGTGTTGTTTCAATCGCAATCTGTATTGCTTACGCCGCTTCAGAGATTTTTAAAGTATCGTTCGCACTAGGGGCTTTTTTTGCGGGCATGATGATGAGAGAAAGCGAGTATGCTCACCGAGCAGCTCAGGATACATTGCCCTTACAAGATGCATTTTCTGTCATATTCTTTTTAGGCGTCGGGATGTTGTTTGATCCCTCGATCCTTTGGAATAGGCCTGCTGAAGTACTGTGCGTTGTCGTTGTAATTTTCTTGGGGAATGGTTTAGCAAGTATTGCTGTTGTTAAGCTACTTGGATATAACTGGCGTTACGCATTAACAATTGGTGCAGGTTTAGCTCAAGTTGGTGAATTTTCTTTTATCCTAGCTGCTTTGGCAGTAGATTTGAATTTTATGCCTAAGGAGCTAATGACTTTGATTTTGGCCGGCTCCATTATAAGTATTGCCCTTAATCCGCTTCTTTTTAGAGCAATTGAGCCATTATTGGCAAAATTGGCACCAGAAAGACCTTTACCAAGTCCAGTTGTTTGGGGGGCAGGTAGAAACTCTAAGCGTCGTGGTGTTGGCCAAGTTGTTATTGTCGGGTACAACATTATGGGGCGCTCTCTTTATGACGCCTTAATGGATAAGGGTTATCCAACTCTAGTTATTGAACAAAACGTTAATCGTATAAGCTCACCAGATATTATGCGCAACTTTGTTTTAGGTGACGCTCGACAACATACAACTTTAGATAGAGCTCGAATTGGTAGTGCAGAGCTTGTGATTTTAACCATTCGAGATGCATTAACTGAAAGAAAAATTGTCGATGAAATTCGAGTGATTAATCCAGATGTGCAAATCATGGCATTAATCTCAACGGACGGTGATCGTGATTTCTTTAAAGGTAGTGATGGTTTGATGATGGAAAATGTTGTTTGTATGGATATTCGCAATGAAGTTGCAAAGAACTTATTAAATATTTCCGTCGGTCTTATGAGAGTTCGTAGTGAACAAGATCAATAGAATCATGTTAGAGCATTGTAATACAAGGATTTAACGCAATTAAAAATTTCGCTACAATGGAACAAGATATTGAGGAGATAACAATGGTCTTCAGTGCATCTGTTCTTTGGTTAATTCTTGCAGTTCTATTGGGCATATTAGAGTTGATGCTAAGTACGTTTTACTTAGTGGTCTTGGCGATTGCCGCTTGTTCAGCTTCTGCACTTGCGTATCTAGCATTTCCGATTGAGTGGCAAGTTGTTGCCTTTGCATTGGTTTCTGTCATTGGAGCTGTTTGGATCAGACGACTACGTGCACTTCAAATGACAAATGATGCTCAGGCTAAGGCATTGCAAAATTTAGATGAAGGTCAAACTGTTGATGTCGTATCTTGGAATAAGGGACGCACATTGGTGCAATATAGAGGTGCTCAATGGTCTGCTGAAGCAATCGACCAACATCATCTAGAAGCGGGTTTACATAAAATTGTCGAGATACGAGGCAACACGTTAATTCTTCAAAAACTATAAGAAAGAGGAGTTGAAAATGGATGGTTTTTTAACCTTTACTCTGTCATTAGCAGCCTTGGCTTGTGTGTTTGCATTTCAGGCTATTAAGGTGGTTCCTCAGCAATCAGCTTGGGTGGTTGAACGCTTAGGAAAATTCCATGCAGTTTTATCTCCAGGTTTAAATGTTGTTATTCCTTTTATCGATCGTGTAGCTTATAAGCATTCCTTAAAGGAAGTACCTTTGGATACGCCAAGTCAAGTGTGTATAACGAAGGATAATACACAGTTATCTGTTGATGGAGTACTGTTTTTTCAAGTAACAGATCCGAAGCGAGCTAGTTATGGTACTAGCAACTATATTATTGCTATTACTCAATTGGCACAAACGACATTGCGCAGCGTCATAGGCAAAATGGAACTAGATAAGACGTTTGAAGAGCGTGATTTAATTAATCAATCCGTTGTTAGTGCTATTGATGAAGCGGCACTTAATTGGGGTGTTAAAGTTTTACGTTATGAAATTAAAGACTTAACTCCACCGGCGGTTATTCTTCAAGCAATGCAACAACAAATTACAGCAGAGAGAGAAAAACGCGCAGTAGTAGCTGCTTCAGAGGGGCGTAAACAAGAGCAAATTAACTTAGCAACGGGGGCACGTGAAGCTGCTATTGCAGAGTCTGAAGGTGAGAAGCAAGCTGCAATTAATAAAGCAGAAGGGGAAGCAGCTGCTACTTTAGCTATTGCCAAGGCAACTGCAGAGGCTTTGCGTCAAATTGCTGAAGCCACTCAAGCTCCAGGAGGTATGGATGCTGTGAATTTAAAAGTGGCACAACAGTATGTTGAAGCATTTGCTCAAGTCGCAAAGACTGGAAATACAATTTTGCTACCCAGCAATCTAAACGATATGGGAAGTATGATTGCTTCGGCTATGAGTATTATGCGTCAAACAGATCCTGAAGCTGTATCTAAAATTAAGCAGGCAACTCAGGCTAAAAACGTCATAGATTCAATAAAGTGATTCAAATTTAGATGTGCAGATAACAGCGCAGTGCTAGCTCTAATCGTTAGCATTGCGCTTTTTGTTAAAATTGCCTCTAGTTTTCAAAAATATGGGAGCTTTGTTATGGGGACAGATCGGACTGTTAATATAGGCGATCCTTTGGTTATGCAAGCCATGATGGATCGTTTTTTCTCTTCGATCTTTGAGGCAACTGAACTGAGTGATGAGCAGCAAGCAGGGGACTGTATGATGGAAGCCTCAATTAATTTGCTAGCTTGCTTTTCTCAGGAGTATGAGGGGGTTGTAGTGCCACCTCATTTGCAAGTTGAGGTGTTAGCAAAGCGTTTAACCGATACATTAGTCCCATTAGGACTGCTTAGCGAAGATTTGTGTAAGGAACGCGATCCTAACATGGTGGTTTTGGTCGTGATTTCAGGCATGGCCGAGGAATTTTTAAAATTATTAGCAACAGTGCATCAAGAACAACAAACTCAAGATGTGTTTGAACTTCGGTGCAATGCTCTAAAGTCGAAGTGGATTCGCTACTTTTTGGGGGAGTAAATGAGCAATCTCGAACAAACTCAACCTATTCAAGAACAAAAAAATGAAGCCCAATTTTATTTGGGAGATAAAGATATTTTGACGCAGTTGTTTGAGGTCGTTTTATACGATGTAACGCGTCGAAGCAAAATGGTGGCAAGTAATGAAATAAAGAGGGAAGAGGCAATTGCAATGGATAAGCAATCAGCAGCTTTTCTTGCCGCCGTTTTAGCTGGTAAAAATGAACAATTTATAGCGAAGCCACATTGGACAGGAGATCCATTGGCAGGGTACTTGAAGCTATATATGAAAGATCGTTTTGAAAAAGTTGGAGTTGCTGACGAAGATTTGAAGGATACTCGTGATATTTTACAGGCCGTTGCTTTTGAGTATATCTGCGATGTTTACCAACTGATGAAGCTTGTTGCTAATCATTTAGATACGATGAATTTTCAAACTGAAGGTAAACGCCTTTGCATTATGTGGGCCGAGAGAGTATTGGGGTTAAGAGAGTCAGACCCTGTGCTTTTTGAGGAATAAAAAGTGAGCTGTCCTAATTGTTACGCGACAAAAAGAGAAACGTTGCCTAATATTTCTGCCTACCCCGTTGCACATAAGGTTTTAGAACAGTCCGTTATAAATACCTGGAATCGTGTGGTGCAAGTTATGCAAGGCGAGATGGAGATGAGCGAATTAGAAGAAGCTAATCTCAATTTGACTGTTTGGCTAGCTCAAACGTTTACTGGACAAAATGAGCATTTTTCATGTGAGTCAGAATTTAATGAAGCAATTTTGTTAAATTCATTGCGTGAGTCTGTTGGCTCTGACATTAAGGCTCAAAATCCCGATTTTGACTTTAACGATGATGAGTCATTTGCATTTAATGTTTTTGCTTATTTTGTCAGTGAAATTTTTGTTATTTTAAAAGAAGGTTCGGTGATGGAGCGCGGATTAGAAAATAATCCGGTTATCGAAGCTTTTGTTGATTTATGGAGCTTGCGTTTAACGGGAGCACCCGTAGCAAGTGATTTTAAAAACGTAGAGGAGTTTTAACGATGAGTTGTAATGGTGATTGCAAGGGATGCCAAAGCGATTGTGGTAAACGTCCGCTTCGTCATCCGAGCATTACGGGTGCGATTTTAAGTCAATTCATGATGGATATGTATCAGCGCTCCCAGGCTTCAGCTAAAGGAGAATTGACTGAAGAAAAAATGGATGAAATTGATCGCAAGGTCTTAAATTGGTTGGGTGCAACGTTTACGGGTAAGAATGAACAATTTGAGCTTGATGCAGAATGGTATCCTAACGGTTTAGCAGGTAACTTACGTTTTAAATTGGGAAATGAATTGGCTCAAGCTTCTGGTGGCAAGTTACCAGATGATAACAATACATTAATTTTTTCTGCCTTTGCTGTGTTTATGGCAGAAGTCTATAACACGCTTTTTGAGCTTTCCCAAAAGGGTATTGAACCCTTTGGTGAAGATGCAGCCCCTGAAATGTTGCTTTTGTGGAAGCGTTGGACGGAGTTATTAGTTGGTTTTGATTTACATTTCCGAGATCCTAAGGCTGAAGAGCAAAAGCCAGAAGGCGAGGAAACGAACAAAACTGAATAAGAGCATAACTTAATAAAAAGGAGTCAGAAAATGACTCCTTTTTTAGTGTGCGCGCGACATGTGCGCTGTTCTAGCGGGTGCAAGTCCCGTGGTCGGGCTGAT
>CALESB010000006.1 GCA_937906995.1 uncultured Sutterella sp. | reverse complement strand
TTTGAGCGATAGGTTTGAGAATTATAAGACCCAAACTCTTTTTGTCAAGCTTTTTAAAAAATTTCTTTTTCTTTGCTTGCCTGTTTCGCTTTCGCGGCGACAGGGTTGAGAATTATGCCGACCTATTTTTTAAATGTCAAGAAAATATCTGAAGCCGCCAAAAAAATAACTCTATTGATCCCACCTTATCACCCACTCTTAGGACCTACTTTCCTTCTATTGTTCATTCACTCTTAACTTAAGTAAGGACCCAACTTTTTATAGATGAAGTTTTCAATGTTGTACAATATTCGGCATCTCTATTATTGAATTACATATAGGTGTTTATATGCTTCATCATCAGTATGAAGATTTCTTGCGACATGTTTATTTTCATGGCGTTGAGAAATCCGATCGAACAGGAACCGGCACAAGATCTGTCTTTGGTTATCAAATGCGCTTTAATTTACAAGAGGGGTTTCCTCTTGTAACGACTAAGAAATTGCATCTTCGCTCCATCATTCATGAGCTACTTTGGTTCCTAAAGGGTGATAGCAATATCAAATATCTAAAAGATAATGGTGTTTCCATTTGGGACGAATGGGCAGATGAAAATGGTGACTTAGGTCCCGTTTACGGTGTGCAATGGAGAAACTGGAAGGGCGCTGACGGTCAGACGATTGATCAAATTAGCGAACTCGTGCACACAATCAAAAACAATCCGGATTCTCGCCGTATGATTGTTTCGGCCTGGAATGTCGCTGAATTACCTCATATGGCCTTACCACCTTGCCATATGATGTTCCAAGCTTATGTTGCAGACGGCAAATTGTCTGTTCAACTCTATCAACGCTCCTGTGATATTTTTTTGGGTGTACCGTTTAATATCGCTAGCTATTCATTATTAACCCATATGCTAGCTCAACAGTGCGATTTGGATGTTGGCGACTTTGTCTGGACGGGTGGCGACTGTCACATTTATTCCAACCACCTGGAACAAGTTCAACTTCAACTGTCGCGTCAACCCCGCGCTTACCCACAATTAAAAATCAAACGTCGTCCAGATTCCATCTTTGACTACAAGTTTGAGGATTTCGAAATTATTGGTTACGATCCGCATCCTCATATCAAAGCTCAAGTTGCAGTTTAAGAGGTGGCATTATGACAGAACTTCATTTGATTGTTGCTCACGCTCGCAACGGTGCCATTGGTTTAGATGGCAAACTTCCATGGTATTTACCTGAAGATTTGAAACACTTTAAACGCACCACCCTTGGCAAACCCGTCATCATGGGGCGTAAAACTTGGGAAAGCTTGGGTCGCCCTCTTCCTGGTCGCAAAAATATTGTGATTACTCGTCAAGACAGCTTTACTGCTGATGGCGCTATTGTTGTAAAGAATATTGACGAAGCCCTCGAATGCGTTAAGGATGATCCCGTTGCATTCATTATGGGAGGAGCTCAGATTTACGAGCAAACATTGCCCATTGTTAAGGTAGCCCATGTCACCGTCATTAATGCTGACTTTGAAGCAGACGCTTTCTTTAAACCTTTGGATGATGAACACTGGGTATTAGATGAGGAACAATCCTTCCCTGCGACTGATGCACATCCCTTTAGTTTTAGCATCCGTCGATACCTTAAGCGTTAATAAAATTTGTTATTGCACTAAAAAGCCACTTCAATCTTGAAGTGGCTTTTTACGTTTAACAATAGCTTTAACTTAGCACTCTACAACGCTCACTGCTAAGCCACCTCGACTGGTTTCTTTATACTTCATTTGAAGGTCAAGACCAGTCTTTAACATTGTTACGATTACCTTATCCAAGGACACATAGTGTTGTCCGTCACCCAGCAAGGCTAAACGTGCTGAGTTAATTGCTTTTACAGCAGCCACTGCATTGCGTTCAATACACGGAATTTGAACCTGTCCTGCTACTGGGTCACAAGTCATCCCTAAGTGATGCTCCATACCGATTTCAGCGGCATTTTCCACTTGCTCTGGCGTTGCTCCCAATACTTGAGCTAAGCCACCTGAAGCCATGGAGCAGGCAACACCAACTTCACCTTGGCAACCAACTTCTGCTCCAGAAATCGAAGCATTCAGTTTATACAGGATCCCAATTTGGCCGGCCGTCAACAAAAAGTCACGAACACCTTCCAAGGTGGCACCTTCGATGAAGTACTTATAGTAATGCAATACTGCGGGAATAACACCGGCAGCCCCATTAGTTGGGGCTGTCACAATGCGTCCACCACAGGCATTTTCTTCATTCGATGCAAAAGCAAATGCATTCACCCAGTCTAGAACACCTAACGGATCATTCAACGTACGGTGTTCATAGTCCAATCGTTCGTACATTTGCTTTGCACGACGACGAACCTTTAAGGGGCCAGGCATAATACCCTCAGTCTTTAACCCACGTTGAACACAATCTTTCATCGTGTTCCACAGTAAGTCTAGTTGTGCATTAATTTCTTCATCGCTACGATAGGCTCGCTCATTAGCACGCACAATTTCAGGAATACTCTTGCCCGTTTCTTGACACCAACGAAGTAAATCGCTTGCGTGCTGAATGGGATAGGGCACTTTCACTTCGGCTTCATTACTCTTTTCCTCAATAACTTTTTCAAAGTTATTCGGATCACTCTCCACAATGAATCCACCACCTGTTGAATAATAACGACGGGAAAGTAAAACCACACCATGTTCATCTTGCGCAATAACATGCATCGCATTAGTGTGGTACATGGCAATTTTTTCTGGACTAAAAATAATATCGCGTTCAGGATCAAACTCAATTGTTTTTCCGGTTGCAAATGTTAGGTAGTGTTCCTTTTTGATGCTTTCTAAAACGCTTGGCGCTTTATCTAAGTCCACTGTATCGGGCAAGTTACCCATTAAACCCAATTGAAATGCGGTATCCGTGGCGTGTCCAACACCCGTAGCCCCCAGACTGCCCATCAAGTCAACCCAAACACGAGCGGTCTTTTGATCCAATCCCTGTTCAATTAACTCGTCTGAAAAGCGCTTAGCAGCACGCATCGGCCCTACCGTATGCGATGATGAAGGACCAATACCAACTCGGAAAATATCAAATACGCTTAAACTCATCTAAATATCCTTACTTAATTTCTTCTACTGTGTAAGCCAATGGCTCACCATCTAAGCCCACAATCCATAAAAGTGAGTTCACATCAACCGTAGCTGGCAAAGTAACACTCGTAATTAATGACTCACCGAGTAAGCCAAAACGAACGGTCTTAGCTAACATCTCACCCTCTGAATTACCAATCACTACAGTGTCGGGCTCCTCAAACCAGTCAGCGGCCTTGTCCATGTGGGACTTAAGTACTACCGTTTTCTTACTTTGCATTGCACGAATGCGTGCCTCTGTTAAGGCTCGACCAATGAACACACGAGATGCATCTGAAAAATCAACAAAATCTGCGCCATTTAACGCATCGACCGTCACATCAGAAGCCATCCAATCCATGGCGTGGGGCTCCTTGGCCAAAATGCTCAACGTATAAGCGCCAACCCAATCCAATTGTTCGCCACCTAACTGACTCACAAAGTTTGAAAGCTGATCATCCTTACCTTGTATAACTAAGCCATACGACGTCTTAAAGACCCACAAACCAGACTCAACCTCGCAACAATGCTCATGGTTAAGTCCATCTAGTGTGGGCAAAGTTTTTCCATATACTAAAGCCGTACTAACTTCTGGGTCGTGCAACTCCACATCAAAGGCCTTTGCCACTTGATGCATCCAAGCCAAAGTATCAATTGATTGGAAAATTACTCTGAAATGCTCATCTGCATCAGGCAGATGAACAACCGTGACGAAATCAGTCACAAACCCTAAAGCATTCAGAACAAAACTTTGACGCACTTGGCCTCGACGAACATTGCGAACATCAATCGTTAAAAGACGACGCAAAAATCGAACGCCATGATCATCATTAATTTCGATTGTGTAACATGGAGCAAATAAATCTTCTTCGTCTTGGTTGCAGAGGTAAACACCAAAACTTTCGGCTGCTTTCTGAGCGACAAGGCCGGAATTTAAGAGTTCATTAGTCATAACTATGTCTTACTCTAAAATAAAAATTTAATCTGTTTATTTTATCAAATGCGCTTGGCTAAATAAGCTATTTGCGAGTAATTACGTATTTCTACTGGCAATAATCAGACACGACTTCATTAGGCCTGAAAGACCTACTCTTGGTAAAATTTATAAGTTAACTTAAAGAGAAGTCTATGCATAGCGAAGAGTTATTAATTCATTGCACTGCCCAAGAAACCCGTGTTGCCATCATGGTAAATGGCATATTAGAAGATTTACATATTGAGCGCCGTGCTCAACGTGGTCTTGTTGGCAATGTCTATAAAGGTAAAGTCATTCGAGTGCTTCCTGGGATGCAATCTGCATTTGTGGATATTGGTCTACAACGTTCTGCTTTTTTGCATATTCACGACATCTACACAGCTCGTCAAGAAGATGGTTCCTACAAGCCCATCGAATATGTCTTACATGAAGGCGACTCCATACTTGTTCAAGTGGCTAAAGACCCCATTGGCACAAAAGGCGCTCGTCTAACAACCACAATTTCCTTAGCTGGACATAAACTTGTCCTATTACCAAAAGAACCTCACATTGGAGTTTCTCAACGAATTGAGGACGAGAAAGAACGTGAGCGACTTAAAGCATTAATTTTGTCAGTCAAACCCGAAGACAGTCGCTTTGGTTATATTGTTCGAACCTGTGCTGAAGGCGCTACTGCTGAAGAATTCATCAGCGACATGCAATATCTTTCTCGTCTTTGGGCTCAAATTGAAGAAAAGGCCAAACGCAGTGCTGCTCCGTTCTTGCTTTATCAGGATTTATATTTAGAAGAGCGAGCTCTACGAGATATGGTCACCGAGAACACAACTCGGGTCTTAATTCATGCTTGGAATAATGATATTGAGCATTTGCAACGATTCGCTAATATCTTCGTCCCTACAGCAGAAGAAAAGATTAAGGCTTACACGGGTGAAACACCACTTTTTGAGCAATTTGGGATTGAAGCAGAAATTGAACAAGCCCTAGCCCGTCGAGTTGATCTTAAATCCGGTGGTTATCTGGTTTTTGATCAAACGGAAGCGATGACGACAATTGATGTCAATACTGGGGGCTTTGTCGGTAAACGAGACTTCAGTGATACTGTTTTTAAGACTAATCTTGAAGCAGCTCGAGCAATTGCGCGTCAATTACGTCTGAGAAATTTGGGTGGCATCATCATCATCGACTTTATCGATATGGAGCGTGACGCTCACCGTCAAGCAGTTCTTGCAGAGCTGCAAAAAGCCATGCAAAACGATCGTGTACATTGCACAATGAGCGACTTCACTGAGCTTGGTCTTATTGAAATGACGCGTAAACGCACACGAGACTCCTTGGCTCACATACTTTGTGAACCCTGTCCTATGTGTGGGGGCCGTGGCGAGATTAAAACTGGGCGTACCGTTTGTTATGAAATTCTTCGTGAAGTGTTGCGTGAGTGGCGCCAATACCCTGAAATTAAAGAGTTTTCTATCATTGCGAGTCAAAGCGTAATTGATTTATTCCTCGAAGATGAAGCACCAGCTCTTGACCTTTTGCAGGATTTTATTCAATGCCCTGTATCTCTTCAGGTTGAATCCATTTACGGTCCAGAACAATACGACATCACCTTTAACTAAAGGCAGACACAAAAAAGTCCTCTAACGAGGACCTTTTCTTATCTATTTTTCTATTTCTTCATCTAAATCTTCACTTTGTTTTTTAGAACCAGAGGTCTTTGGTAGTTCCATCGTCACTATAACACCACGACCAACGTTAGGCTCTGCCCAAACTCGACCTGCGTGTCTTTCAGCCAAAGAACTGACAATGCTTAAGCCCAAACCCAAACCATGCGCCTTTGTCGTCTCTAGTTTATTAAAGAACTCGTCGGTAAAGTCCTTCGTTACAAGCTTTGCATTATCAATAACTCGAATCCACCAACTGTCCTCATGATCTTCGATGCGAACTCGAATGAGGCACTCACCCTGAACATAGCGAGCAGGATGAACTTCTGCAAAAGCATCGGCAGAGTTTTTTAATAAGTTAATGAGGGCCAATTCTACTTCCCAGTCATCAGCTTCAACCGATGCGTCACGTACCCCTTCAACCCGAACAGGCACCTGACTACGTCCCGACTTCTTAAACGTCTCTACGCTTTGAAGAACGATCTCGTACAAATTATGTTCTTCACGCTTAACATCATGGGATTTGGCATATTTTCGAACGTGATCAACAATTTCTACAGCACGTTCATTGTGATATTCAATTTCTTTCAGAATTTTCACAATCGTATCTTCATCAGCGGTATGACGATCAATACGTCGCAAAAGTCCTCGGGTATAGTTTGAGACCGTTGCTAAAGGTTGCTTTAATTCATGAGCGATCATGCTAGACATCTGACCAACGATCCCAGTTCGCTCTAAGCGTGCGATGTACTCATTGGTTTGCTCCTGCTGCTTAGCCAATTCCTCTTTCTCACTCAATGTTCTTTGTAGCGCTCGAGTACGACTTGCGACCTCTACTGAAATGATCAAGTTATAGAATAAACCTGCCACCAATAGCAAAATACCCATGATAAATACCACTCGATTTTCATGGAAAATTCGATTTAATGTTGAGTAAGTAATGTCACTATAGGGCCCCAATCGCAAGCGATAGAGCATGTCATACAAAGAGCGAGGATTATCTGGCAAGCTCCAGGTCAAGGCTCCTGGCAATCTCATACCGACTACAATATTGTTCATTGAAAGAACCATATTGGCATTCGTATCTTTCTGATAACTCAAGACTAGACTAGAGAACGTTTGCGTAGAGTGCTGACAGGCCAAGTAATCGACCGGTTGTGGATTAATTACTCTAAAGTCACTTAAATGCGCCAAATTACGAGACATGTAGTACTCGATTTGACAAGCAGGAACGATCCCCACATCTGCATAACCGTACTTCACATCATTAAGCACTTCTAATGGATTTTTGGTGTTTGTGAAAGTTACCGTCTCAAATAGACGTTGCGTTGGATAATCCATTTTGGCAAAAGGATCTTGAGCCGCCAAAAAACCTGAGAAAGAAGTCTTTGCAACAGCTTCAATCTTATAGTTCCCACGAGCAATGTCATTTAACGTGTAGATATCGGCATTGTCGTGTCTGACAACGATTGTGGAGGCTGCTGAATGTCCAGGAGAAGCGGCCTGAGGACGCCACAACATGGACATTGGCTTAATTCGATCATCAAATAACAAATGAGCATAAAAGTCTGGCCCTGTAATGACAAAGTCAATCGAACCCTCGTTGAGCATCTCTGTAATTGTTTCTCGGTCCAGGTGCTTGACGACTAAAAATTTACCTTCAGCATTAAAGCTTGAGTTAATTGCATCAAATGTGGGAGCCAAGAAGCGATCAATCAAATAGGATTCAATGTGATTGTCGATAGCAACCACTACTTGATTGCTATCTTTACGAGGCTGATTGATCAGTCTTTCAACCGGCGAAGTCAGAGTCTGACGCAAAATGGAACTGTGATCCTCAATAACAATAGACTCTAGCCCCAGAGCCGAAAGAATAACCACTGCCATTGCAACTAAGGTAATAATTAATCGACGTATCATACAAAGTGAACCCGAAAGATTCGGATAAATTAAAATTGAGAAGTTGTTCAATCTTAACAACAAGCTCTAGAATTGAAAACATTGATTTCACAAGACCTAACACAGATGCCCTACTTACCTTTAGCTGACAGTTGTCCTTCTGTTTTATCAAAATCAACTCTCATAGTAGAGGTCATGTTGCCAGAGTTTGTACTCAAGGCAAGCAAAGCTCGCCTTCTTACTTTAGGCGACTTGGCTAAGGCACTGAAAAAAAGTGACAATAGTGGGCTGGAATTAAACCCTGAAGAAAAAAGTGCCTTCATTGATTGGCTCACCCAACATGGACTATTTAGCCATCGTGGTCGTAAGCCCAAAGAAAAAAACAATGAGAAAAAAGAGCTTCCTCCTGCGAATCCCTTAATTGTTCCTCTCGAAAGAATTCAATTAGGTGTTGGACTTGATGGACGAACAGGAACAAACCGCGCCGACGATCATCTTTTAAGCCTTGAAGCAACAGATGATTTATCTGCCCTCAAGGCATGGCTAGCCGCTCGTGCTAACAACATCAACACTCAAGGTGTCTATCGAAAAGAGGCTGAGCGTTTTTTACTTTGGTGCACTGTCGAAAGAGAGATTGCTTTAAGCTCTGTTGGCCTAGAGGAAGCCTCTGGTTATTTACGTTGGCTTGAACAATTGGGGCGACTTGATGATGCCGAGTGGGCAAAACGTTGGCGCTTACCTCAGCACGATTGGATTGGCCCAAAAAATCTCACACGAGACAATCCGCAATGGCGACCCTTTAATGCCGCGCTCAGTCAAGGCTCTCGCAAGCTGTCTATGACAGTTATTCGACAACTCTTTAATTTTTTAAAGAAAACTGGCTACATTATCTATAACCCATTTGATCAAATTTCCGGGAAAGTCCCCTTCTTAGAAGGTGAAGGTGCTCCAAAAGAATATGCTGATCGCTCATTTACAGATGATCAATGGAAAATTGTTAATGAGTATTTTGAAGGCCAAGAAGACTGCGAGTCCCATGCACGCATTGCAGTGATACTCATGTTAGGTAAAGGATTAGGGCTTCGAGCTTCTGAAATGCTTCAAGCAAGAGCCTCATGGATCGTTGAGCGACGAATTGATAATGAAACAATTACCGTTATTGAAGTTGTTGGTAAGGGCGATAAAATTCGTCGTCTTCCCTTGCAAGATGAACAACTTGCTCTCATCAACCATTACTTGAACTGGCGAAATCTTCAAGGAATTGGACTGTGTGATCCCGACACACCACTTCTATCGTCCTTAGGTCGCGGAAGAAAAACCGTCTTACGTGAAGGACAAGCTCGCATCACGGCATTAAGCCGCTCCGGCCTCTATCGGACACTTTTAGACTTTTTTGAATCCTGTGCAAGAGAGATACAAAGCACGCGCCCTATGGATGCTGCTAAATTTCGAGCAAGTTCAACGCACTGGTTGAGACATACTTTCGCAACGAGCGCATTGAAAATCATGCCTGTCAATGTTGTGCAAAACGCTATGGGACACGCTTCGGTTGGAACCACCAGTCGCTACCTCACTCCTGAAGAAAGCGAAGTTGCCAAAGCAATGAAAAAAATGCAGCCCTATTAAGAGCTGCATCGGAACGTTATTCAAAAGATTGGTTGTTCATAACACGTCGGTAATTCAAAATTGCTTGCTCAATTACCAATTGAGCATTCAGCGGATGAGTGAGCACTCGCTTAATTTGCTTAAGTGAGTCATTCCATTTGAATAACTTCTCAATATCGACAGGTGCCACCAACTGTGACATTATTTCTGCATACATTGGAAAGTAACGTACTGGCAACTGACTTTTGACCGCTAACAGATCATAGGACCAACGTTCCATAATCGGCAAAATAGCCGATACCGGTAGTGCTGAACGCCCTTCTTTAATTGCAATCTGCGTTAATGGAATATGACTGCCTTGGCTTAGTAGCTTTAGTAATAAGTCTCTTGACTGAACAGAGATTGTTGTCAACGTTAACAACTGCTCTCTAGTTTTGGCATCAATGTGGTCGCTATGACGAATAAACTCTTCATCCATCACCAAGCAGGGACGATCGGCTGCTCGTGCAAGGGCTTCTTGAGCATCTTCTACACCTTGCTCTAATAGCCACTGCAGCGCTTGCTCATGCGTTGGAGCTTTTGCTCGCAATAATCGACAGCGAGACCGAATGGTTGGCAAGACTCGATCTAAATCATCAGCTACCAATAAAAAAGTCGTCCTTTCTGGAGGTTCTTCCAAACTTTTCAGAAATGTTGCCGCAGCATCCGCGCGAATAGCATCCGCAGGGTAAACAATGACAATTCTGTGACCATTTTCAACATGAGGTGCTAAATTCAGAAAGTCTGACAACTCTCTTGGTTGGTGAATCAAAATCTCACGATAAATTTTTCGATCTTTAGAAGCGTTGGATGGAGGCTCAAATGGAATATCATGTGTTATCGCCTCAGCCTCGCTAAACACATAACGCAAATCAGGATGCGTTTTAGCTTGAGCCATTTTGCACCCTTTACACTGACCACAAGGTGCCCCATCCACTAACGGATGCTCGCAAAAAAGACTGCGTGCGAAATCCACAACCAGATCTATGGTCCCAATACCTTTAGGTCCATAGATTAACAACCCATTCGGAAGATTATCTCGCACCTCATTGAGTGCTACCGCCAACTCCCCTTGCCAAGGACGAATCATTATCCCCATGTTGAAAAAATCTCCGCCAATTCTTTCGAAATGATGTCACGATCTCTATCGGTATTGACAATCAAAAAACGCTTCGGATCTTTTTGTGCGCGACTCAAATAGGCATTTCGTACTCGAGTAAAGAAGTCTAAATTTTCTTGCTCAAAGCGATCCAACTGGCGAGCTGTTGCCAAGCGCTGCGCTGCAACCTCTGGGGCTACATCAAAAAGAATGGTGCAGTCAGGCTGCAGATCACCATGTGTCCAAGCCTCCAACTCCTCAACCTTCTTAGCCGGGAAACCACGTCCTCCGACTTGATAGGCGTAAGTTGCATCAGTAAAACGATCACTTAGAACCCATGCGCCTCGTTTTAGCGCAGGACGGATAACTTTTGCTAGATGCTCTGCACGAGCTGCGAAAAACAGTAACGTTTCCGTAGATGGGTCCATAGATACAGAAAGCAATTGTTCTCGAATTGTTTCCGATAATGGAGTTCCACCCGGTTCACGAGTGCGAATAACCTCAATCCCACGATCGCGCAACGTACGCTCAATCACGTCAATTTGGGTACTCTTACCTGCACCATCAATACCTTCGATCGTAATAAAACGCCCCTGCATTTATTGCCCCTTCTTGCGGATGTAGAGATCAACGGCTTTGTTGTGTTCCTCAAGCGTCTTATTGGGAACTAAATCACCATTGTCTTTATTAATAAAATAGATATAGTCAGTTTTTGCTGGATGCAACGCTGCATAAATACTTTCACGCGTTGGATTCCCAATGGGTGTTGGAGGAAGACCAACAAATCGGTATGTATTGTACGGGGTTCGACGATTCAAATGTTTTTTCCGAAGTCTGCCTTCAAACTCTTCTCCCTCACCGTACATAACGGATGGATCAGTTTGTAATGGCATTTTGACTCGCAAGCGATTCGAAAAAATACCGGATACAATCAAACGGTCTTGTGGACGCCCAACTTCTCGCTCGATAATACTTGCTAAGATGAGTGCTTCATAAGGTGTCTTCACAACACAATCGGGCGAACGCGCATCCCACTCTATACCCAAAATTGTCTTTTGACGATCATAAGCTTTTTTCAAAACTTTTAAGTCTGACACGCCGGCTTTAAACTTATAGGTATCAGGTGCAAATAGCCCCTCTAAATGACTTTCTGTTGCACCAATGGCTAATAAAATTTCATCAGCGCTCATTTGGGCTGAGTCATGTTTAACCCCATCCATTTCATTTAAAGAGCGACGCAACTCCCATTGTGTAGCACCATCTGATAAACGCCATGACAAAATTACCACATCACCGTCGGCAATTCGTCTGGTCATAGAAAACACCGTATCCTTATCAGAAAAGCTGTAGTACCCCGCATGGAAGTTACGATCTGCTCCAGTTAAACGTAAGGCAACCTTAAAAAAGAAGGCATTAACATCAATACCATTCTTTTCAAGTAGTGCAGGAATTTGAACGCCTGCTGTTCCCATTGGAATATCAACAATTACCTCCCCCTTATCATTTTTAACACTTTCTGAAATATCGACATCATTAAGACAAGCAAAAATGCCACCCACGACAGTTACACCCGCCACTGCACCTGCAAGGGCACCTGTGACCCAAGATTTGAAATAGGGAATTTCAATCTTTACTGAAGGTAATCGAAACATTGGAGTTCCAGAGCAAAAAAAACGTCAATCTATGATAATAACAGGAGGATTTACTTTTTTGGGATCGAGTTTGTTATGGATATGCAAAATTTCGGCTATTGGAAAACCGATACACTCAATATGAAAAATGCAGCAATGCTGTTACCGGAATTCTCTGTTATAGAGGTTAAAGGCGACGATGCGGTTTCATTTGTTCATGGGCAAGTCACCAACCACATCAATAATTTAGGCAATGCCTTTAGATTGGCGGCTTACTGCCAACCCAAAGGTCGCATCCTTAGCTTAATGCGAATCTTTAAACGCAATGATGCCCTTTATTTAATAATGCCTAAAGATCTAGTACCAGGTTTTATTAAACGCTTTTCGATGTTCATTCTTCGTAGTAAGGTTTCGTTACGAATTGCTGATGAACTCTCTGTTTTTGGCGTGATTGCTCCCTCTTTTGAACTTCCTGAAGTTGACCAATGTCTTTATAAAGAACAACTCACAATTGCACGCGTAGCCGATGCGAAGGAGCTGCAACGTTGCATGATCATTGGTGAAGCTAAAGAAGTTGAAGCATTGATTCAACCGACTAGCTCCTCAGCTCAGTGGTTTGCTACGGATATCCTTGCAGGATTGCCCTGGGTGTGTGAAGCCACAAAGGAGGCTTTTATTCCTCAATGGATCAATTTAGATTTAATTGGTGGAGTCGTTTTTAACAAAGGATGTTACCCAGGTCAAGAGGTCATTGCTCGTGTGCAACATATTGGTTCCACACCTCGTCGCATGAAGGTCATTTGCGCAAAGACGTCTGTAACCACTGCACCGAATGACGATATTACTCAAGATAATTCTCCGGTCGGCAACATTGTTATGGCAGTTAGCACCAACTCTGAAACACTTGCTTTAGCAGAGATTACAAACGTAAGTGCTGAGGTTGGTCAGTTTATCGTTAACGGAACTGAGTTTGTACTGGCCTAACCACTAAGTTCAATGTACAAAAAAGACCGCAGTCCTGAATACTGCAGTCTTTTCTCTTTGGCTTGGCGTTACTGAGTTATGGCTTTCTTTTGATCACCTGCCAACACAACAGTTAAACCATCGCGTTTAACCATCTTGCGGAAAGCTTGGTTAACTTCTTCCAAGGTCAGATTCTTTACTTTTTCATCATTTTCCTTGGATTCCATCCAATCTCGCCCTTCTTGCATCATGCTAATCCAACTAGATGCTACTAATGCATCTTGGCTACGGTTAATAGCACGATAGTCAATAAAGCCCTTCTTGGCTTCATCAAGTTCTTCTTGAGTAAAGCCATCTTTTAAGACTCGATCAATTTCTTCATAGAGTGCTAATTCAGCCTTTCGGAGATTTTGCGGAGCCAAAATGGCTTGCATACCCCAGTAAGCATCGTTACCAAATGATGGCAAAACAACTGAACTACCAGCCCCATAACTAAGGCCTTCCTTTTGGCGTAAACGCATCATTAAACGGTTTGATAGACCCGTACTACCACCAAAAATCCAGTTGGCTACATGCATTGCGATGGCATCGCTATCATCTTTATTGCCAGCAAAGGCAAAACGCGCCACTAACGTTGCATTTTCCTTATCAGGCGTATCGATAACAATACGAGTCGGCGCAATATCAGCATGCTCACGAATGACACGCTCATATGCCACCTGGCTTTGTTTCTTGCCAATTAAAGACTCCAACTGTTCGCGAACTTTATCTGCATCAAAGTCACCAACGATGGAAATCTCGCCACGATTGATACCAAAATTCGTTTTGTAGAAGTGCTTAACATCTTCAAGCGTCGTCGCTTCAATAGCACTCTTTAACTCCTTACTCGTCAAACGATAACGTACATCGTTTTTCGGATAGTGGTTAAAGTGCTCTGTGATGGCATCGCTAGCTAAAACGCGCGGGTCATCCAAGCGAGATTGAAGATAATTACTGTACTCAGCCTTTAACTCATCAAAGTCCTTTGCCGGCATTGAGGCTTCACTCCAAAGTTCAACCATCAATGCCAAAGAGTCTGCCAAATGTTCTTTCGTCGTTGTATATTGTCCAACTCCGCCATCAATTTGTAGCTTCGTAAATGCATCAGTAATTTGGTCACGGCTCTTTGTTGCTGTTCCACGCTCAAACATTTCATTCATTAAGCTTGCAACAGCTCGTGTTCCAGCCAATGATTGCTCATTGCCATAACGGAAGTTCATACGGACAACAACGGTTTCACCACGCGTTTGCTTAGGCAATAAGGCAATATTTACATCACCAATATTAAAGCGTTGTGTGCGTGCGTTGAGGTTATCTGGTGTTGCATCAAAAACTTCTGCTGTTTGCCCTTCTGTCTTAAACTCATACTTCGAGAGTACTTCATCTAATGTTGGAGCTGGCGTCATTTGGGCACGTTGAGGCTTGTCATCAGGCAAGAACACCCCTACGACACGGTTATCTCGTACGAAGAATCGGTTCCAAGCTGCGGTGACTTCTTCTGGTGTCATCTTTTCCCAACTATCGCGATGGATAAAGAATAAACGCCAATCGCCTAGGGCAATATAGTCAGAAATGTCAACGCCGAATGCTTCTGGATCAGCAAACATTCGCTCATAAAGCGTTTTTTCTTCACGAGCCATCAAAGAAAGCTCTTCAGCCTTTAACGGTTCTTTCTTAAAAGTTGACTCAACGGTTTCTACCAAAATCTTTTGAGCTTTTTCATGATCGCCATCTTTTGGCAACATTGCACCAAACATTGCAAATCCCGGCGCATAACCTGGCATTGGCCAAGCAAAGACCTGAGTAGCGATACCCGTTTCAACCAAAGCTTTATGCAAACGACCACGTGGTGTATCACCTAAAACGTCAGCACCTAAGTTGATTAATTGTGCGTCAGGGTGCAGTGCTGAAGGAATACGATAGGCAACACTGACCATCTTCATTTCACCAGCGCGACGAATTTCAAAGTAACGAGCACCATCAGCGATTGGCTCTTCAGTCCAAAGCTGAGGCAGTTCTCGAGTAGGCTTGGGAATAGCACCAAAGATTTTTTCAATCTTAGCTAAAGTCTGCTTTTCATCGATTTTGCCAGACACCATTAAGACTGCATTATCAGGTTGATAGTACCGATGGTAGAAGGCTTGGAGATTTTCAATTTTGACGTGTTCGATGTCGCTACGAGCACCAATCGTGCTATTGCCATAGTTATGCCAATCAAACAATACTGACTGCATGCGTTTGAGCATCACATTAATAGGTTTATTTTCACCCATTTCAAACTCGTTGCGCACAACTGTCATTTCTGTATCTAAGTCTTTTTGCGCGATGAATGAGTTAATCATCGCGTCAGCGCTCCACCCTAAAGCCCAGTCAAGATTGTCTTCAGTTGCAGTAAACGAAACGAAATAGTTTGTACGATCCAACCACGTAGAGCCATTCATTCGAAAACCACGCTTAGTAAATTCTTTCGTGGGATTCGGGTAATTGGTGGAACCCTTAAACATCAAATGCTCAAGCAGGTGTGCCATCCCAGTTTCACCGTAACCTTCATGACGAGAACCAACCAAATAAGTCATATTCACCGTAATGGTAGGTTTACTTGCATCGGGGAAAAGTAAAACACGAAGACCATTAGGCAATTGATATTCTGTTACACCTTCAACTGTATGAAGTTTCTTAGCATGCACTGCTTGCTCGACAGATTGAGTCATAGTTGTACTGGGTTCCTTTTGCATAATATACGTTGTGCCTGCAATTGAAGCGAGGATAACGCCGCTTGCCGCAAGCCATTTCAAGCATTTCACAATAAATAATCCTTAAGAAAAATGCAATGAAGAAAGGTATTTTGCTAGTTTAATTGTCTTGAAGGAAGTGTCCAACTCAAAATGTTTCCAAGTATTTGCTATAGAGCGTAAGTTGTTATGTTCAGTTATAGTTCGACAATGCATTAATTTTTCTCAAAGGTCTGCATTGTGAAAGCTTTATTTGACTTACTTCCCATCATTTGTTTTTTTGCAACCTATAAACTTGCCGGATCTCATACATCCACTCTTAGTACCTATCTACCAGTCGCAGAAAACTTAATCCCAATCGTTGCTGCAACAATCGTCATTGTTGTAACGAGTCTTTTACAAATGGGATGGATTCTCATTAAAGGTGAAAAACCCTCTAAGATGGCCATTTTTTCAACGGGTTTGGTCGTTATATTTGGTGGCTTAACCATCTTTTTGCAAAAGCCAGAATTCATTCAATGGAAGCCCACTATCTTATATTGGCTCTTTGCTGGTATCTTATTTATCGGCCGTTTACGCAACAAAATTTATCTTAAAACAGTCTTTCAAGGTATAGAAATGCCCTTAGGATCATGGAAGACTGTAGAGAATTGGACCCTGCTCTTTTTAGTTGCAGTTGGTATTATTAATCTAGTTGTAGCCTATACTTGTAGCATGGATATCTGGGTCGACTTTAAGCTCTTTGGGCTTTTAGGCTTGACACTCTTATTTACAATCGGATTGGGCGTTTATATAGCCAAATATGCTCAAGTAGCGCAAAATACGAATAATTAATTTTTATTCTAAGAACTCGAGGTTTTTATGAAGTACAAAGCTTTAGTGGTCGGTATGTCATTAGCCATCGCCAGTACCTTTACCTTAGCCGCTCCGACAAGTGTCACGGTCAACGGTAAGACGATCACCGTGCAAGAACAAGAAAAGATCATTCAGCAAATTGTTAAGAACGGTCAAAAGCGCACGCCTGAATTAGAAATGCAAGTGCGTAACCAATTGATCCAACAACAAGTGCTGTTACAAGAAGCAAATCGATTAAAGCTTGCCCAACGCGCTGAAGTACGTGATGCTATCAATGCCTCTCGAGATAACGTTTTGATTAACGCTCTGATTGCAGATTTTGCCAAGAAGAATCCCGTCAAAGACGCAGACGTTAAGAAGTTCTATGATGATCAAAAGAAGGCATATGGAGATCGTGAATATAAAATCTCTGTCATTACGGTAAAGACCGATGCTGAAGCAAAGAAAGCCATTGAAGACTTAAAAGACGGCGATAAATTTGAAAAAGTTGCCAAGAAGTATTCTTTGGATGAAAACACCAAGGGTAATGGTGGCAAAATTGACAAGTGGACCTCTGCTGCTAACTTCCCGCAAATGATTGGCTATGCTATTCGTTCCACGGATAAGGGTAAGTACACGGAAATTCCGGTTCAAGCCAATGGCGCATACCACATCATCAAAGTGGATGACTCTCGTAAGGCTGAATTGTTCCCCAGCTATGATAAGAGCAAAGACCACTATCGCAACATGTTAGTGCAAACGAAGGTTCAAGCTAATATTCAACAGCTTTTCCAAAAAGCTAAGATCGATATTGGTAAGAAGTAATCCAATTGCAAAAAAGGTCCTGATTTTTCAGGACCTTTTTTATACAACAATTAGGTTAATTTTCCTTAACACCCAGAGCAGTAAATACAGCCCCAAACTGCATCACAGCAACCAAAACTAGAGCTGCTGCAAAGTAGCCCGCATCAAGCATCGGTCCAGCAATCAATGGTGACAACGTTTGTCCAACGTCCATACCGCAATACGTGAATCCATAGACTCGCCCAAAGCCATCTTGCCCAACTTTACTCAAACAAGCATGCCGTATTAGCATGTCACGAGAGGGAGTTGCAATCCCAACCCCTAGCCCCATAAATGTCATAAGGCCAAGAACAAAATACCCAGGGAACCATTGCGTTGCCATCAAAATAGCAGTAGCAGCACTAATAGCAATACAAAAAGCCACGACCTTGCCGTGCACTACAAAACGCTTTGCAACCCAACCACCAAAAAGAACCCCCACAGCATTCGCCACCAAGTACGCAGTCAGTGCTGCCGTTGCAGTCTCTAAACTTAATCCATAAGTTTCATGGAAGATCGTCGGCGAGAAATTTTGCAAAATCCCAAAAGCAAATGAGTTAAAGAAGAAAAAGAAAAAGCATAGCCAAATGGCCAAGGCACCTAAAAAAGCGAACTTGCTTCCGTGTCCTTGAGCTTTGCTTTTTGTTGTTTGTATAGCAGGACCCAAATCGAACTCTTTATGGAAAAATGCAAGTAAAACAATCACAGCACTTCCAATTAAAGCTGCAGATAATGCAGCCATTCGCCAACCAGCAACATTAGCCACAGAGATCATCAACACCGGCGCAACGGCCCAACCAATATTGCCAACGATGGCATGAATGGAAAATGCATAACTCAAACGAGCTGTTGAAATGCAACGGTTGATAATGGAGTAGTCCGTCGGATGGAAAACTGAGTTGCCTAACCCAGACAAAATTGAAGAGGCAAATAGCATCCAGTAGCTATCCGCCACAGCGAGAACAAAGCCACCTAGTGCCAATAAAATGGTCCCTAGAAAAAGGGTTCTTTTCGCTCCCCAACTGTCTACTAAGAAGCCACTGGCCGCCTGTCCCAATGAGCTTACAATAAAAAATGCAGTAACAACCGCACCAATTTCAGAGTAACTAAGACCAAACTCTGGCTTAATCCATGGGATCAGAGGAGGGATAACTAAATGAAAGAAATGCGAAACACCGTGCGCGATTCCTAACAAAGAAATAAGTAGAACATCTTTTTTTTGATCATTAACCATCACGGCACCACTAACCCACATTGAAAGCTAAAGTTGAAATTGCTAATGCAATAAATATAACAGCACTGATTTTATTTAAATAGTGTTGGAAGCGTTCACTACGAATACGATCAGCTAGCGTTCCTGCGCACCAAGCAATGCAAGAGAAAACAATTAGAGTAACGATTAAAAATGTAGTCCCCATTTCTAGCATTTGTAGCATAACGGATTCTTCAGTACTTCCTGGTATTAAAAACTGGGGGAAAAAAGCTAAAAAGAAAATTAGCACCTTCGGATTGGTAATATTCATCAAAATGCCACGACGCCATAGCTGAAGTGCCGTTAATACTGGAGGAATAATGTGATTATCAAACTTATTGTCTTGCATCACAGGCGCATGCCATGCTCCCCAAGCAAGGTAACTCAAATAGGCAGCGCCTAAGCATTTAATGATTGTCAGCAATACTGCAGAGGTGGCAACTACCGCTGCTACACCGAACGCTGCAAAAAGTGTTTGAAGTAATACTCCAACACAAAGCCCTAACGTCACCATGATGCCCGCTTTGGGACCATGCGTCGCCGACTGCAATAAAACAAATAGATTGTCCGGTCCCGGCGCAATTGCCAAAATACTTGATGCAACTAGAAAACTTAACCACAAATCAAAAGTCACGATGACTCCTAACAAACAAAGAAGGCCTCAGACGCAATGTCAGAGACCTTCCTATCTTACGCCTTGCCCCTCTTGGCAGAGAAGTTAAGGCTGAGCTTTAAGACCTAATGGTTAACCCACGAACTTACGAGCATTACGGAACATGCGCATCCAGGGGCTATATTCACCCAAGGAGGCAGGAGCCCAGCTCATTTGGCTCGTACGATGGGTGCGTTCCGGGTGAGGCATCATGATCGTAAAGCGACCATCGGGCGTCGTCACACCAGTAATACCATTCTTTGAGCCATTCGGGTTAAACGGATAGACTTCCGTCGGTGTACCCGTTGAATCAACGTAGCGAGCAGCCAAGTTAGCAAGCTTAGTATCTTCTTCATTAATCCATTGGACCAAACCTTCACCGTGAGCATTAACGATCGGCATCATAGAACCAGCCATACCATCAAAGAAGATCGACGGGCTATCCATTACTTCAACTTCGACAGCACGAGCTTCAAATTGCTCACTGATGTTGCGAACGAAATTTGGCCAGTGTTGTGCACCAGGAATGATGCCACGCAAGTGACTCATCATTTGGCAACCATTACAAATACCCAAGGCAAACGTATCGCCACGTTCAAAGAACTTGGAGAACATTTCAACCATCATCGGGTTGCGTAAAATCGTGGTCGCCCAACCACCACCGGCACCGAGAACGTCACCATAGGAGAAACCACCGCAGGCAGCTAAACCAACGAAGTCCTTCAAATCAGAGCGACCCGACAAGAGGTCGGTCATGTGAACGTCAACAGCTTCGAAACCGGCTCGCGTAAAGGCTGCAGCCATTTCTGTTTGGCTATTAACGCCTTGTTCACGCAAGATTGCCATACGCGGACGAACACCTGTTGCAATAAACGGAGCTGCAACGTCTTCTTCCGTATCAAACGTCGTTTTAACGAACAAACCTGTATCGTTAGCCATCGTGCAGCGAGCGCGCTCTTGGTCTGCGCAGGCAGGATTGTCTCGACGACGTGCAATTTGCCAAGATACTTCCGTCCAAGCTTCTTGTAGTGCACCACGGGACTCTTCGTAAATCGTTTCTCCATGGGCGGTGATAACCAATTTGTCATCAGCATTAACTTCGCCAATGAAGTAAGTGCAATCAGCAAGACCGGCAGCCTTAACGGCGGCGTGAACGTCTTCGATACGATCGGCACGAACTTGAAGGACGGCCCCCAATTCTTCATTAAAGAGTGCAGGGATCACATCTGCGCTAGCTGCGCTCTTGACCATTGCGTCCAAATTGAGCGTCACACCAGTATGGCCGGCAAACATCATTTCAGCAACCGTAGCAACCAAACCACCGTCAGAGCGGTCATGGTAAGCCATGATGGCATCCTTGGCCGTCAAATCACGAACCATCTTAACAAAGGCGGTCAGATCTTCTGCCTTATCCAAGTCAGGCGTCGTTTGACCGAATTGTTGAGTGACATGACTCAAAATAGAACCGGCCATACGATTCTTAGCACGACCTAAGTCCACTGCAACCAAAACAGAAGGCTTGTCAGTTAACAATTGGGGTGTTAAGGACAAACGAACGTCACCGACGGGAGCTGCTGCAGACACGATCAAAGAGACCGGACTCATCACAGCCTTCTTTTCACCTTCGTCTTCCCAGGTTGTCTTCATGGACAAGGAGTCCTTACCAACCGGAATGGCCACACCTAATTCTTGGCAAACAGTGCTTGCCGCTTGAACAGCATCATACAACTTAGCGTCTTCGCCTTCGTTGCCACAAGCTGCCATCCAGTTAGCACTTAACTTCACGCGATTGAGATTAATGTCAGCACTTGCGATATTGGTAATTGCTTCACCAATTGCCATACGCGTAGCCGCTGCGGCATTGGTAATAGCTAACGGTGTACGTTCACCCATACTCATCGCTTCACCATTGTGACCAATAAAACTGATATTAGTCACTGCGGCATCGGCCACAGGAACTTGCCACGGGCCAACCATTTGATCGCGATGAACCAAACCGCCCACAGAACGGTCGCCAATCGTAATCAAGAAACTCTTGCTAGCAACTGTCGGATGACGCAATACATCAGAGACGGCCTTCTTAAGATCAATGCCTTCAGCCTTAAATTCTGGCAACGTTACATCCGTGTGCTTAACGTCACGATGCATACGGGGAGCTTTACCAAGCAAAACTTCCATCGGCATGTCTACTGCAGGCGTTTGTTCTTCGCCACGAGCAACAACCAACGTATTATCTTCACTAATCGTTCCTAGAACGGCATACGGGCAACGTTCACGCTTACACATTGCATCGAAAGCTTCCAAGCTTTCCGGAGCGATTGCAATAGAGTAACGTTCTTGACTTTCATTACACCAGATTTCAAGTGGGCTCATGCCAGACTCTTCAACCGGGACCTTAGAAAGATCAAGGTGGGCGCCATGGCCAGATAAGTCGGCCAATTCTGGCATTGCGTTAGATAAACCACCTGCACCAACGTCGTGAATGGCCAAAATCGGATTATTTTCACCAGCTGCCCAACAGCGATCGATGACCTCTTGAGCACGACGCTCCATTTCTGGGTTACCACGTTGGACGCTATCAAAGTCAAGAGCTTCCGAGTTGGAACCCGTGGACATAGAACTGGCTGCACCACCGCCTAAACCAATACGCATGCCGGGGCCACCCAAACTGATCAAAAGCGTACCCGGAGGCAATGCTGTCTTATGTGTTTGGTCATCGCGAATATTACCGATACCACCAGCCAACATAATCGGCTTGTGATAGCCATAACGCTTGCCGCCAACATTGGCTTCAAACACACGGAAATAACCTAAAACATTAGGACGACCAAATTCATTATTGAAAGCTGCAGCGCCTAAAGGTCCATCGGTCATAATGGACAAAGCATTGGCAATGCGAGAGGGATAGCCATAAGGCTTGTCGCATTGTTCATGGCCCGTGACGTCCTTGTCGTTTTCCCAATCTTGCGGAGCATCAGGCAATTGCAATGAAGAAACTGTAAAGCCACACAAGCCTGCCTTCGGACGAGCGCCGCGACCCGTTGCACCTTCGTCACGAATTTCACCACCAGAACCCGTAGAGGCACCTGGGAACGGAGAAATTGCCGTCGGGTGGTTGTGAGTTTCAACCTTAAAGACGGTATGAGTCAATTCTTCTTCTTCCGTGAAGACTCGACCAAAACTTTCACCCGCCGGCGTACGCGGATAAAGACGCGGCACCTTCACACCTTCAAAAATGGCGGCGTTATCAGAGTAGGCGACGATCGTACCTTCGCTATGAGCCTTATGCGTGTCACGGATCATACCGAAGAGTGTCTTTTCCTTTTCTTCTCCGTCAATCGTCCACTTAGCATTAAAGATCTTGTGGCGACAGTGCTCAGAGTTTGCTTGCGCAAACATCATCAGTTCAACGTCGGTCGGATTGCGTTGTGCTTTCGTGAATGCATCTGTTAAATAGTCAATTTCATCTTCACTCATGGCTAAACCCATAGTGAGATTTGCATCGGCTAAGGCCTTACGACCTTCCTTAAGAAGGTCAACAGTAACCATGGGTTTACCTTCGAGCTCTTCGAAAAGCGTACATGCTTGTACGTTAGCATCGACAACACTTTCGGTCATACGATCATGCAATACGCCTGCAACTGCCGTTAACTTTTCGGCACACGGCAATTGACCGCCAAAGTCAATGTTGTAGAGCGTTCCGCGCTCAATGCGAATAATTGCATCAAGACCGCAATTGTGAGCAATGTCCGTAGCCTTACTTGCCCAAGGACTAATCGTTCCCAAACGTGGGATCACCATGAAGGTAGCATCGGCCTTAACATCTACGCCTTCGTTACCATATGCCAAAAGGGCGTTCAAACGTTCGTTTTCATCTGCACTCAACTCATGAGCAGCGTGCACGAAGTGCATAAAGCGACCCGAAACCGCACGGGCTTCGGGCACAATAGCTTGAATCGTTTTTAAAAGACGCGCGGCGCGAAAGTCCGACAGGGCACTAGAGGCCTTTAAGGAAAACATCGATCCGGTGTTAGACATGACTGAAGATTCCAGAAAAAATGCCTGAATAGGCGTTAATAAACAAAAAATAAAAACCAAAAATTGTCAATCCCTTAATTATAGAGGCTTCAATAAATTTTATCCCCCCAAAAAAGCAAAGAATTTCCACCAATGTACCCCTATTCGTTTAGCTTTCGTGCACAATTATCGGGTCATTTTATTTTCTTGCTAATCCCTACTATGCTTCGTGCGTCAACTACACTCTGTTGTTTGGCTCTCCTTCTTGCCGGTTGTAGCCATTTAGACTCCCAAACAGAGAGTCCTTTTGAAAAACCTGTAGCAATAACGAGTTCCCCAGCAATTGCTCTGAGCAACCCAACTCCCCCCGTTCGGCTAGATGGTTTTTTCTATAGCGCTTCTAAGCGTTCATCGGCTCTTATCAATGATTTGAAACAATGTAGTTCTAGCATTCGAACACAAAATGAACTTAATCAAATTAAGCGTTGCATGAGTGCCCAGGGCTATCTCTATTACGAGCTTCCCAACTCAAGTTATAGCGAATCGAAAATTCGATTAGACATTCGCCGTGCAATTGCTTCATATAACCAGTCGCTTAATGAGCTTAATGAACAGATGGTTAAAGCTCTTGAACAAAGAACTTGTTTACGTGGAGAGCTAACTACCCAAAATATGCATCGCATTCATGGCGACATTAGCGCTAAAGAACTTAGCCAAATTATCTTCTTTTTAGAAAAAGATATTCGTCTTCAAGAAAAAATGATGCAAACAGTTGGACCTTGGCTCAAAGATAGCGATCGAATTAAACGTCTAATCGAAGGACGGCGATCGATGATTGAATCATTAAAACAAAGCAAACGACCCATTTCGTGGGCCGCCTATAACCTCTACAATCATCGACACATTTCTTATGATCGCTTTATTAGTTTTATAAAATCTCAAGAGCTACGCTTTTGATCAAGCAACTGAGAGGAGAAGTTGAGAAATTTCTCCTCTTTTTATTAGAGTCCTTTAAAATACGAAGGTTAATATTTACTTAGTTCAATTTAATGGAGCAGTCATAGCATGTCGACAACACTTTTGACATTGGAAGAACTCGCTGAACTTGAAGATCGCCAATCTGGAATTTTGCCCGAAGGCACCTTGATGGATCGTGCTGGTTTTGTTGCAGCTAACTGGATTGATGATCAATGCGATGCCGCTAGTACCATTGTGATTCTTTGCGGCCCTGGTAACAATGGTGGCGACGGCTTCACGGCAGCATTGCACTTAAAAAGCCGTGGGCACAATGTTACGTGTGTATTAGTCGGCTGCACGAAACCCAAAACTCAAGATGCTTTACGAGCTTACAATCGCTGGCTTGAAAAGGGTGGGGAGATCATTGAGGATCCGTATATGGCTCCTAAGGCAGATGTGGTTGTTGATGCCATGTTTGGTACGGGCATCAAAAAGGCGATTTCTGGTGACTTTATCGATGCTGCCTTGTGGTTCAATGAACGCCAGTCATTGCACATGTCTATTGACATTCCCAGTGGCTTAGATGCCGAGAAAGGAACTTGGGTTGGTGGCATTAAGGGCTGTATGGCTGATATGACGTTAAATCTTATCAGCGCTAAAGCAGGCTGCTTCATGAATGACGGCAAAGATGCTAGTGGCATGGTGACATTGTCTGAATTAGACCTTTCTGTTCCCCTTTCCAATTTGAGCTTAATTGACACTGATGACTTTAAGCACGTCATGGAGTTACGTAAGTACAACTCTCACAAGGGTACTTACGGTCATTGTGTCGTTATCGGTGGTGCTAAAGGTAAAACGGGGGCAGCCATTTTAGCTGCTCGTGCCGCATTACGAATGGGTGCTGGCTCAGTAACTGTGGAACTCATGTGTAACAATGCCCCTGCGTTTGATCCACTGCAACCAGAATTAATGATTACCGACGAGCCAGTGGATTTATCCTCTGCAGACTCGATTGTGATTGGTTGTGGCCTCGGCTTTGATGAGAAAGCGAAGGCTCGCTTAGAAGCTGCAATCGCAACTAACGTTCCATTAATCATTGATGCTGATGCCTTAACTTTGATTGCTCAAGACCAAGAGTTGGAAGACAAAGTCTTAGCTCGCAAAGCCCATACAGTATTAACACCGCACCCCGGCGAAGCAGCACGTATGCTCAAGCGTGACGTTAAGGAAGTCCAAGCAGACCGCATTACCAACGCTCGTGAGTTATCTATTCAAACAGGGGCCATTGTTGTCTTAAAGGGCACTGGCACTGTCGTTACATTACGTAGCTCTCGCACATGGATTAATCCAACGGGTAATGCTTGCTTAGCAACCGCTGGTTCTGGCGATGTATTAGCTGGTATGTTAGGCTCCTTGTTTGCCCAACAATTTGATATGGTTAGCGCCACCTTAGGTGCTGTTTGGTTGCATGGTGAATCTGTGAGAGCCCGCAATACGGGTATCGTTGCATCAGACATCATCGATCGCTCTGCCCGGGCTTTAGAAATCTTACGTTGGGGCGGCAATCCAGATGATTTGATTGATCCGTACGATGAAAGTGAATTTGTTTTAGACGAAGATGGTCCTGGTGAGGCTATTGCCCGCACGATGGGTAGTGAAAGCTAAGACCTACACCTTCTAAAGCAATCCCCCAAAAGTTTATTTTGGGGGATTTTTCGTTTTAAAAAGATCTAGAAAAAACCGGTGTGGAGTCTCCCCATCACCGGTCTTTATTCGCTAGATAAAAGGTCTACTCTTCTGAAGGCTTATAATCGGCCTTATATTCTTCTTTAAGAATTTCAACACCGAACTTCTCTTCCAAAGCCGCAATAAAGGCAGCCTGTTCGGGGCGACTGTACAACTGAGCTAGCTCAGCCTTTCGCATCGCCAATTCTTCCGGTGTTATCGGAGTCATCTTATTGTCGATAACATTGACAATCACATAGCTACCATCAACAGTTTGTAAACCTGTGTATGTTGGCAATGTCTGAGAGAGCGGACGCAATGCAGCATTAACAACATCAAAAGTTAAGCTTTCAGGCTTTTCGCGAGAAATCGTAAATTTCTTACCAAAAGTCACAGCAGCCTTATCACCCTTTTCAAGCTTGGCTAAAAGTTTTTCACCTTCTGCCTTGGCCATTTCTCCCATCTTTTGCTTTGTCAAAGCAGTCTTGATTTCATCCTTAACGTCGTCGAAGGCTTCGGTCGACTTAGGATGATGCTTGACTACTCGAGCTGACAATAAGGTATTAGGAGCAATTTCAATTGCATTTGAATTACGCTTGTCTTCCAAAACATCAAAACTATAAAGAGCCTCAACAACATTAGGATTAATCACATCATCATTGTGAGAACGCGTGATGTTCTGGGCCTTTTGGATCTTCAAACCAAATTTTTCAACAACGGGTTGCAAGGATTCACTTTGCTCATAAACCATATTAGAGAAGTTCTCAGCGTCTTCAGCAAACATTTGCATAGCTGCTTGTTGAGCATACAAGGTATCGATTTCCTTACGAACGTCAGCCATGGGTTTAACTTGTGCGGGTTTGATATCCGTCACCATAATGATGTGATAGCCAAAATCCGTCTTAACAGGTGCCACTAAATCACCCTTTTTAGCTGAAAAAACAGCCTTTTCAAACTCTGGAACCATCATTCCCTTCGGGAAGAATCCTAAATCACCACCATTGCGAGCACTGCCTGGATCTTTAGAGTTTTCTTTTGCTAACGCGGCAAACTTCTTAGGATCTGCCTTTAATTGGGCATAGAGATCGTCGGCCTTTTTCTTAGCCTCATCTGCTTTATCACCCGTTGCAGTAATCAAAATGTGCGAAGCACGACGTTGTTCAGGAGTCGTGAAGCGTTGTTGATTTTGCTCATAAAAGGTCTTTGCATCTTCATCGCTAGCCTTGATATCTTTATAATTCTCAGGCGAAAGAACGACATATTCAATGTCCACACTTTCGTCAACGGCAAACAACGATTTATTCTTCTCGTAGTATGCCTTCATTTCTTCATCAGTAACCTTTACATCCTTAGCGAACGTATCGGGCTTAATTGTAAAGGTACGAATGCCACGCTCTTCACTAAGGAGATCATGGATACGAGTTGCCACTGTATTAGAGCCCAATGTGGTTTGAGCAACTGAATTCATCAAAATTTCTCGGGCCATGTCGCGTCGTAATTCGTAAACAAAATACTCATCACTCTTGCCCGTTGCATTCAAGAATTGCTTATATGCTTCTTGACTAAACTTGCCATTGCGTTGAAAGGCTGGAGCAGATTTAATTAAATTTACTGCATCTGCTTCGCTAACATTGATGTAGCTTTGAGCTATTTCCAAAGAAAGAACGCGATCGGTAATTAAACCAGCCAAAATAGAGACTTTAGCTTCTTGCGTATCAAGAAGATTGGGATTAAAGTTTGAACCCATTTGACGACGCAAGTTGTCTAAATAATTACGTTTGGCATTATTAAAATCCTCGACCGTAATAGTGGTATCACCTACTTTAGCAATATCATTTTCCGAGTCATTCATACGGTTGTAGCTGTAAATCCCGGTAACGACAAAAGACGGAATGATGAAGATCATAGCGATAAACATCATCCATCGTTTATGAGTGCGAAAAGCCTGGAGCATTTTTGCAAAGATCCTTTCAAAACTAACGATAGACAACAAAGATGTTGTGAAGAGGTAATGATAGCAAGGAAGAAGATCTATCGGGCGTACAAACCAACAGGTTCTTACGAAAAGATAAGTTTTAGGACTGTAGATACAAAAAAAGCGAATGGACCAAAATCCTTCGCTTACTTCATTCTGAAAGAGTTGGCGGAGTGGACGGGACTCGAACCCGCGACCCCCGGCGTGACAGGCCGGTATTCTAACCAACTGAACTACCACTCCAGCATCAGAAATATTTTTTGCTCTTGGGAAGTATTGGCGGAGTGGACGGGACTCGAACCCGCGACCCTCGGCGTGACAGGCCGATATTCTAACCAACTGAACTACCACTCCATCCTCGGAGCATATTGAACTATCGAAAGAGTTGGCGGAGTGGACGGGACTCGAACCCGCGACCCCCGGCGTGACAGGCCGGTATTCTAACCAACTGAACTACCACTCCACTAAGAAGCAATCGATCATTCAATTTTCAAACTCAAAAGCACTGGCGGAGTGGACGGGACTCGAACCCGCGACCCCCGGCGTGACAGGCCGGTATTC
>CALESB010000005.1 GCA_937906995.1 uncultured Sutterella sp. | reverse complement strand
ATATTGACTCCATAAAGGGTTCTGATGCCCCATCATCGATCTTCGGGAATCGATTGTCTAGGCATCGGGTGGGTGGTCCATGTCATTATGATTGGAAGGGGATTCTGGGGGTCGTAACCCCCATTCTAGTCACTACCCAATTTGGACAGTGACGGGCTGCATCAAACAGCCCTCATCGGTTTCGACTAGCTTTTTGAGCCAGTCATCACCGAGTTCTTTCCTACCGATATTGAGACATTCATTCACATCGGCGTTTTTTTTGGTTCATCTCGGAAGTCCGGGGAACGCAGCCTTGACTTTTAAATAAAAGTAGTAGTCGTCGTGGAAGCCGTAAGCACGTCGCTTAATTTGCTTGATTCGATTGTTGACTCCTTCAAGAACAGAAGTGTTGATTTCGTATTGGCATGAAGCGACGATTCCATCGATGTAATTGCGCAGGTTTTGCGCAAAAGCCACTAAAGGTTTAATTCTGCTGTGAGCTGCGCGGTAGATCCAATCAAGAACCAAAGCGATGGCTTGTGGCCGCGTTCCCAGCCCCCATAGGTGTCTAAGTTCATCCCCCATCAGATAGCACTTCAAAAGTGGTGAATTCAGTTTTGCAAGGTCTGCGAGTTTGGTGTGTTCATGCTCCGAAAGTTCTTCTGGACGCTTGTACAAGAGGTACCTAGAGCCTTTAACTACTTTTCGAAGATCTGGGATGTGCTTAAGTTTGTTTGCTGCATCTACCCTAACGCGATCTATCACTTTTCTGCCGTAATTAGCCAGTACGTGAAAAAGGTCATACACGACAACAGCGTGTGGACATTGTTTTTTTACTTCATGATCAAAGGCCGTGCTTTGATCCATGGCGACTGCTTTGATATCAGCTTTTTGCTCTTCCGTCAAAAGAGCAAAAAACGAAGCAAGTGTCTTTCTCGATCTTCCTGGCCCGACCCAAAGTACTCGCTTTGTATCCAAGGAAAACACGACGGTTGCGTACTTATGGTGGCGGTGAATCGCAAATTCGTCCACGGCTAAGCGGTGAGATCCATCCCATTTAAATTCACCAAAGCGTCTCTCTAGCTTGTCTTTATCAATTTTTTTGACGGTATCCCAGGAGAGGTTGGTTTCCTGAGCTGCATAGGCTACAGTTTCTTCCTCAGTACGATGTTCAATGTGTTTATGAAGCCGCTCTGTATGGCGCTGATAACGAGGAATCCAGTCGATATATTCCATGCACTTCTTGTGGCAATGTTCGCACTCCACACGACGGACAATGATTTCTAAGTCAACAAAATAACCAAGGATCGTACACTCAGTGACTCGTCGAGTCGTATATTCGTGGATTAAAGGTGCCTCGTGGTGGCAATACGAACAAATTGGCATCTGCTCTTTAGTTGCCTCTAGCCGAAGCAATAAAGTCTTTTTGCCATCTATAGGAGATTTTCGTATTTCGAACGCAGTAATGTGAAAACCAGGCCAAGGATCCAGGGACTCAAAGAGTTGCTCTACAATGCTAGTCATAGCGCTCACTCCACAATGCAAATCTTTTTTCGACAATTAGAATTTGCCTTATTTTTGGAATGAGCGCTACTTTTTTTGTTGGGAAGTTCGACGACGCTTTTATTTAAAAGTCAAGGCTGCGTTCCCCGGACTTCCGAGATGAACCTAAAAATATCCGCAAAACTGAGCGCAATGATCGCGCGAATACCGTAGTCAAGGAGTGTCCA
>CALESB010000004.1 GCA_937906995.1 uncultured Sutterella sp. | reverse complement strand
TGAGTATGTTTTTTAAATATGCTTAGTTGGGTTTAATTAGATTTTCCCTAACGGTGTTTTATTTATTGTGTGTCGAAACGCAGGAGTATTTTCGAACAAAGATTAAAGATTTTTTCTGTATAAATAGTTGAGCTTCAGTTTGTCTGTTCGATTCTAGTATTAAGACCGTATGAGCCCACAACGGGTGGAACATCATCCGTTACTTAATCCAAGACTCCACTTGTTTTACTTGGGTGAGTATATCAATGTTGGACTAATGGCCAGAAAACAGTGGCAGGAATCATGAGGATTAAAAAGGTCCCACTTAAAGTGAGACCTAAATGCAGTTTTTTAGCTACTCATTTCCACGCAAGAGGCCCTTCTTTTCAAGGGATTTAGCGGCATAGCCATAAAGCCAAACACCCATGAATGTGGCCAAAGCACCCCAAAGCATGGCATCAGGCCCACAAGCGTATAGGGCATAGAGTGAGTATGCAGAGGCAAATGAAGCGACCAACGTAGTACGTTGAGCAACCTTAGCATCGACCGGCTCGCGATGCATAATGACGTTAACGGCTGCAAAGGCCAACAAGTAAGGAACAAGGTTTGTTACTACTGCCAAATCCTTCAAAATGTAGAACTGCTGTTCTAATCGGGGATCAATTGTCAACAAGGCGGCTAACGATTGCAGTAACAAAATAATAATGATTCCAATAACAGGAACATTCAAGCGAGAGACCTTAGCAAAGATCTTTGGGAAATACCCTTCATGCGCAGACACGCGGAAAACTTCAGAGATCGTAAATTGCCAGCTTGTTAAGCAACCTGCGCAGGCCAAAGCCATCAATGCCATGACGACTTTACCAATTTCTGGGGAGAACATGGTGGCAAACACCAAGCCAAATGGTGCCGTAGAGTGAGATAAAACAGCGTTATCAACGATACCAAAGCTTAGGTTGTTCGCAACAACGTAAACGATGCCAGCACCAATCGTTGCCATGACCATAGCACGAGGAACAGATTTTTCAGGGTTTTCAACCGCTTCAGAGTTGGCGCAGGCCGTCTCTAAACCCAAAAAGCCCCAAAGTGTCATAGAGATTGCTGCGCTGATACCATCGAAAAGCGTCAAGTTTTGAGGATTCCAAGCATCAAGATAGCGATCAACCGAAAACCAATTCCAACCAATAACAGTCAAAATAAGAATCGGAATTAAGATTCCATAACTTGAAAAATGCGAAAGACGGCCAATGAAGCGTGCACCCCCAATGTTGGGAAGACTGCAAAGCCAAATGACAGTAATGCTTGCCAAACCCATTTCCAATGGAGTTAATTGCCAGTCAAAGAGCACCATTAAATAGCCAACAATAGAAATGGCAATGGTTAAGTTGGCAATGACAAGTGAAAGACCATAACTGAAATTTGCCAAGAAGCTACCAGACTTACCGAAGGCGTACGAAGCATAACCACCAAGTCCACCACTAGCACGACTAAACATGCCGCATTTGGCAAAAACATAAGAAATAGCAGTAGCGCCAGTAATGGTTACCAACCAGGCTAGAATTGAGAGAGTTCCCACCTCAGCCAATTTTGTCGGCATTAAGATAATCGATGAACCAAGCATATTCAACATAACCGCCATGGTCAGTTGGAAACATGTCATTTTCGGCTTCTTGATTACAGTCATTGTTTTTTGTGCCTATCTTACTTTCAGGAGTTAAAAATAAAGCGCGAATTGTAACTGATATTAACCATGGAGGCCAAAAATATTAAAAATTAGGTAATTAGATCGAAGATCAGCCTAAATGTATTCAGATAGAAGGTGAAAATAGCGAAGAAGTGGAAAACAGAGAATAAAAAAAGTCGGGTTGCGTACAACTCGACTTCAATAAAAAAGGAGGTCTTGGCGGAGGAGGTGAGATTCGAACTCACGGAAGTTTTAAGGCTTCGACAGTTTTCAAGACTGCTGCATTCAACCGCTCTGCCACTCCTCCGCTAGGAGAGGTGCATTTTATACGATTTTTATCAAAAAGTGTAACGATTGAGGAAAATTATTTAATTTTCAAAAATGATGAGATAATATAGATCATAAATTGATATACTTTATCTGTTGTATATTGGGTAACGCTATGATTAATTTATTTCAAAATTTTTTGAATTCTCCTGTAGGGGCATGGGGGGCACTTTTTTTATTTGTTAGCTTGTGTTTGTTAATTTGCTTATTGTTGGTATTGCTTCGATTTCGAGCGGGATCATCAAATAAAGAATTAGAGCAGTCAATTTTAACTTTCACAAAAGAGCAGCAGATGTTATTACAAAATGCTCTTGGGCAACATGGATCTCAGTTACGAATTGAGTTAGATGCTAAATTGAGTCATTTAGGCAAAGATCAGCAAGAGCGTTTGCTGGGTTTTGCTCGACTTGTGCAACAAATGAATGAGCAATCTGTTAAGTTGCAATCAAGTAACCGACTTGAAGCGAACCAGCAATTAAATTTAATGACACAAAGCATTGCCCAAGAACTCTCTGGCATACGCACAACATTAAACAGTCAATTGCAAACACTCCAAGTAAATAACGAACGGAAATTGGAGCAGATGCGTAATACTGTAGAAGAAAAGCTTCAAACTACTTTAGAAACGCGTTTATCTAAAAGCTTTCAACAAGTTGCTAATCAGTTAAGAGAGGTTGAGAGTGGGCTTGGTGAAATGAGAACTCTTGCAGGACAAGTCGGGGAGTTGAAGCGGGTTTTAACCAATGTGAAATCTCGAGGTACCTTTGGAGAGGTTCAGCTTAAGTCAATTTTGGATGAAATTATTCCCAATCGCTATGAAGAAAATATTGCCACCATTCCAGGTAGCCTTGAAAGAGTTGAATTTGCTGTTCGAATGCCAGGCTTATCTTCGGAAGAAACTGTTTTATTGCCAATTGATGCCAAGTTCCCAGTTGAAGATTATTTGAAAATTGAGGAAGCTCGTGAAAAGGGGACGACAGAGGATATCGAAAAGTACTCCAAAGCATTGGATATTCGTCTTAAAAGTGAAGCAAAAAAGATACATGAAAAATATGTCCGAGTTCCTTATACGACGGAATTCGCCATCTTGTTTTTGCCGAGTGAGTCTTTGTATGCAGAGTGCTTGCGCCGAGTTGGAACAATCGAAGAGTTACAACAGAAATACCGCATAACGGTGGCAGGGCCAACAGTATTAAGTGCTCTACTTAATAGTCTTCAAATGGGTTTTAAGACACTTGCCATTCAGGAAAGAAGTGCTGAAGTTTGGGCAATATTGGGTAATGTCAAAACGGAATTCAATAAATTTGCTCAGACATTGGAAACGATGGATAAAAATGTCGATACGATGAAAAATACAATTTCTCGCGTTAAGACTCGAACCCATGCAATGGGTCGTCAACTAAAAAATGTGCAGGAGTTGCCAGGAAGCCGAAATTCCGATACGCTTACGGAACTGTCCACTGGAGATTAAAGTCAATAACCCCAGCCTAAGGCAGAGGCTTGAAAAAGCCCTGATTGACTAGCCTCAGAGATCCTTCTTTGGA
>CALESB010000003.1 GCA_937906995.1 uncultured Sutterella sp. | reverse complement strand
GTCGCTATGTGCATGGCTTGGACTCCAAGGTGTCCAAGAAATCCATACCATTACACTAAAAACAAATAAAGAAAACCTCTCGCTGCATAATTTATACATCGAGAGGTTTACTATCTCAATTCACTATTAACCAACTAGGCGCTTCGTTACTTCAACCGTAATATTGACACCATTGATCAAATACTTAGGATCGAAGTGCATATCGGCGTTATGTAAACCAGGTGTTGCACCAACACCAAGGCCAAAATAAGCGGCTTTAACAGAGGGCTTAGCCATCTTATAAAAGTGGAAATCTTCACCGCCGCCACCGCAATCCTTGGCTACAGCATCTGCGCCTAGAACACTAACAATGGCTTCGCGAACCATATCTTTAAAGTCCTCATCATATTCGGCTGCAGGGCAGTTACCACCATCGCGAATTGTTGCCTTAGCCCCAAAAGCTTCAGCGGTACTGTGGACAACTCGTTCAAAACGCTCTGAAAACTCTGCCATCAAAGGGTTTGTTCCAGTGCGGCAGTCAAACGTTAAGCGAGCAGTTGCAGGAATAGAATTAGTTGCGCCACTATCTGCATGAATTTGGGTACACTTCATTGACCAAACACCTGCCGGGTTATACCACTGTGCTTGCACATTTTGAATGATGGCACAAGCGACATCAATGGTATTGACACCCAAGTGAGGACGAGCAGCATGTGCAGTGCAACCCTCAATATCAACAAAGACAGTTTTTGAGGCAGCGTGATTAATTCCAGGACAGACCTTCCCAGCTTCGACATCTTGAATTGGACGAATATGACTACCCAAAACATAGTCAACATCTTCCATAACACCAGCCTTAACCATAGCTAATGCACCCGTAATTGCTTCTTCAGCAGGTTGGAATAAGAGCTTTAAAGTACCCTTTTTGACTTGATCCTTCATTTGGCTTGCAACAGCCAAAAGCATTGCAGTATGAGAGTCGTGTCCACAAGCGTGAATAGCGCATTCCTTACCATCAATAGTAAAAGGAAGGGCATCCATATCAGCTCGTAACATCACAACAGGACCAGGTTCTGTACCACGAATAATCCCCATAACACCGGTCGTACCGCCTAACTGCGTTTGTGTTTCGATGCCAAGATTTTGTAATGTCTTAGCAACATAGGCAGCAGTTTTCACTTCTTGCATGGCCAATTCAGGCATGGCGTGTAAATCTTTCCAAAGTTCAACCGGATCTAAAAACTGAGTCATCTCCATCTCCTAAAAACATAATGACATTGAGTTTGCTCGGGAAAGATAACACAAGAAACCATCTTTCGGTATATATAAAAAAAACATCTTGAAGCCATTATGCTTCAAGATGTTTATTTATCGTGCTATTTTCAATTAGCGATTAAGCTTGAGGAGCCTCTGCGGGAATTTCTTCCTTGGCCTCTTCAAGTAATGCCTTCATGGACAAGCGAACACGACCCTTTTCATCGGCCTCAATCACCTTCACACGAACGACTTGACCTTCCTTCAAATAGTCGGAAACTGCGTTAACTCGTTCATTTGCAATTTGACTGATATGCAATAAACCATCCTTACCAGGCAACAATTGAACGATGGCACCGAAGTCTAACAAACGGGTAACTGTACCTTCGTAGATTTGGCCCTTTTCAATTTCTGCAACGATATCGCTAATACGCTTTTGAGCAGCAAGACCTGCTTGCGGATCAACAGAAGCAATCGTCACAGAACCATCATCTTCAATATTGATCGTAGCGCCCGTTTCTTCGGTGATAGCACGAATCACAGAACCGCCCTTACCGATCACATCACGAATCTTTTCAGGGTTAATCTTCATTGTGATCATGCGAGGAGCAAAGCGAGATAATTCCTTTGCGCCACCAGAGGCTTGCGTACGCATTTCGTTTAAGATATGTTGGCGACCTTCATGGGCTTGAGCTAAGGCCACTTGCATAATTTCCTTGTTGATACCTTCAATCTTGATATCCATCTGCAAGGCCGTCACACCATTTTCTGTACCAGCAACCTTAAAGTCCATGTCACCCAAATGATCTTCATCACCCAAGATGTCCGTTAAAACGGCAAACTTGTTACCTTCCTTGATCAAACCCATGGCAACACCTGCCACATAGTCCTTAACAGGAACACCAGCGTCCATCAAAGACAAGCAACCACCGCAAACGCTAGCCATAGAAGAAGAACCATTAGATTCACAGATTTCACTTACAACACGGATGGAGTATTGGAAATCTTCTTCAGAAGGCAACACGGCTAACAAAGCACGCTTAGCTAAGCGACCGTGACCGATTTCACGACGCTTCGGGCTACCCACACGACCGGTTTCACCCGTTGCAAACGGAGGCATGTTGTAGTGCAACATGAAGCGTTCACGAGTTTCGCCCAAAAGGCCATCAACGACTTGTTCGTCTTGCTTCGTACCCAAAGTGGTAACAACAAGAGCTTGAGTTTCACCTCGCGTAAACAAAGCAGAGCCGTGCGTACGAGGTAAAACGCCTTGACGAATTTCGATCGGGCGAACCGTCTTCGTGTCACGACCGTCAATACGCGGTTCGCCATTTAAGATGTTGGAACGAACAAGTGTGGCTTCCATTTCAAAAAGGATACCTGCCACTTCATTAGCATCCGGAGCATCGGTACCAGCAGCTTCTGCATCCTTGGCTAAAGCTTCGTCAACCATTGCGTAGATTTCACGCAACTTTTCCGTACGAGCTTGCTTAGAACGGATGTTATATGCGACCTTCAACTCTTCTTGAGCCAATTCGGTGATACGGGCAATTAAGGCTTCGTTCTTCGGAGCCGCTTCCCAATCCCAAGCAGGCTTACCTGCTTCTTCAACCAATTCATTGATCGCGTTGATAGCCACTTGTTGTTGTTCATGGCCGAACATCACTGCATTAAGCATGACATCTTCCGGCAAGCAATCAGCCTCAGATTCCACCATTAACACCGCGCGTTCCGTACCAGAAACAACCAAGTCCAAACGGCTCTTGCTCATTTCAGAAAGCTTCGGGTTAGCAATAAATTGACCATCAATGTAGCCAACACGGCAAGCACCGATCGGGCCATTAAACGGAATACCAGAAATTGCTAAAGCAGCAGAAGCACCAATCATAGACGGAATGTCCGGATCCACTTCAGGATCAACAGACAACACATGCACGATCACTTGCACTTCATTGAAGAAACCTTCCGGGAAGAGCGGACGAATCGGACGGTCAATCAAACGAGATGTTAAAGTTTCCTTTTCAGAAGGACGACCTTCACGCTTGAAGAAGCCACCGGGGATCTTACCTGCAGAATACGTCTTTTCGATGTAGTCAACAGTCAACGGGAAAAAGTCTTGACCAGGCTTTGCCTCTTTCTTTGCAACAACCGTGGCTAAAACAACCGTTTCATCCATTTGGCACATCACTGCACCAGTGGCTTGACGAGCAATCTCACCAGTCGTCAAAGTCACATCATGGTCACCAAAACGGAAGGACTTACTAACTTTATTAAACATCGTCATAATGAGTCATTTCCTTATAAAGAAATTGGAGTAAAGAGACGGTGTTTCCGATACGCTGCGGTGAGAAAACTCTCAGAGAAAGTGTTCACATCGCAACGCACAAACCGAAAACTCTCAAAATTCCGCCTCTTTTTACCTCCTAAAAAAATCTAAAAAAAGACGACCTGCTAGAGGTCGCCTTTTCGCTGTTTTGATTACTTACGCAAGTTCAAAGCAGAGATCAACTTACGGTAAGCGTCAACGTCCGTACGCTTCAAGTAGTCGAGCAACTTACGACGACGAGAAACCATCTTCAACAAACCACGGCGGGAGTGGTGATCCTTAGCGTGTTCCTTGAAGTGGGGCGTCAATTCGTTAATACGAGCCGTCAACAAAGCGACTTGCACTTCAGGAGAACCCGTGTCACCGGCCTTGCGTTGGAATTGAGCAACGATTTCGGACTTTTTGATATCTTGAACAGACATTGTCTTTTAACCTTTAAAAAAATTAAAACAAGCGAACATGGAAGTTAGGCCATGTCGTGGAGAACCGCCATTGTACCTTAATCAAAACTAAATTTCGAATTTTAGTTATACAAAGGAACAATTTTGATTTTTTTATCAGAAAAATTAACTAGTTAAGCTACTTTAACACTTCATCAGGTGCTTACGATAGTGCTTTAACTCATCAATACTTTCTAAAATGTCTGACAACGCTTCGTGCTTTGTGCGCTTTTTAAAGCTTTTGTGCACTTCTGGCGCCCAACGACGTGCCAACTCTTTGAACGTAGAAACATCTAAATTACGATAGTGAAAATACGACTCCATACGAGGCATCCATCTAGCCATAAAGCGACGATCCTGGCCAATAGAGTTACCACACATAGGACTCTTTCCAGGTGGAACAAAGCGTGCAAACTCTGCTAGAAGAATGTCACAAGCCGCCTCCTCATCAATATTGGATTCCAGTACCCGTTGAGTCAGACCTGAACGACCATGAGTGTCTGTATTCCATGCGTCCATTGCATTCATCGTGCGCTCACTTTGGTGAATTGCCACCACTTGGCACTCATGCAAAATATTGAGCTGCGCATCTGTAATGACAGCTGCCACTTCTATGACCCGGTTAACCTCAGGTTGCAAGCCAGTCATTTCCATATCGACCCAGATCAAATTGTCATCGCTGTAGTTGGGATCTTTTTGAATTTCGCTTCCCATTTTGATGTGCAAATCCTTTAAAATTCGGGGGTTAAAGATACGTTATATTGCCACATTTCAATGCCGTTTACCTTCGAACAAGTTTTTCTTTCTGCACTTATCTTTTATTTTTTAGTGCACTTTTTCACCTGTACCGCTGAAATCTCGCACTTAAAGCGAACGATGTTCAAAGTACCGGAGCCTTTAGAGAAAAAGATTCCTTTGGCTCAGCATATCAAAGCTCACCGCTACGATATCGCTCGAACGAAATTAAATCTAGTCGAAGTCACAATAACAACTCTCGTAATTTTAGCGCTCACAAAATTCCACGGCATCGACTACTTGTCTGAGCTACTGATGGATCAAGTTGGCGATCAGTTTGCTTTCCATTGGATGTTACCAGCGCTTATAGCTTTTATTTTTTTAATCGTAGATTTGCCCTTCACGTGGCAAAAAGAATTTCGATTACGCGAGGCCTATGGCTACACTCGTGAGTCACAATCACAGTGGTTCTCACAGCTAGCTCTTACGTCCATTATTGGTTGGTTTTCTATCCTACCCATTCTTTGGGTTGGTCTATGGTTCTGGCGCCAAAGTGGGGCCGAGTGGTGGATCATTGGTTGGATTCTATTTTCTATTTACCTTATCTTTCCACTGCACCTAGCACAAAGACTTCGTTACTTCTTTAAACCGTCAATGGCTAGTGAGGTCACTAACCCCGAACTAGTTGAACGTTTCAAAGAAATGGGAAATCGTGCTGGTATTGGTATTAAAGAAATTCGAGTTACTCGAGCCGAACACGATGATGACCTCCCTCCAGCGTTTGCCTTTGGTCACCGAAAAGGCGTTCGTATTTTCATCCGCCATAATGTTCTCAAACAGCTATCTGATGACAACTTAATGGCAATTGGCGCCCACGCACTTGCTCGCAATCTTAGCCATATGTATTTTCAGGCTTGGCTCGTTTGCTCTTTGGTTGGGCTGTTTGTCTTTATGTTTTTAGCTTGGCTTGCGCCTCAATCTTGGTTCTTAGATGAAATTGGCTTTAAGGCAATTGGCCCTGGCCCTTATTACGGCTCCCTAATATCTTTTGCCATGGTAGCACTGCCAGTTTTATTGTTCCCATTCAAATTGCCGATGGACGCATTCTTGCGACATCTAATTTTCCGTTCAGACTTATTTGCTCTTCGATATGCTGGATTGAGTTCTATTTCCAATGCTCTAATTGAACTAACGCCATCTCCAATGCGTCACTCTTGCATCACGTTAGAGTTTTTTGACTTACTCTTTTCCCATGAGCCTAGCATCATGGCTCGTCTTAGTCGAGTCAAACATAATTACCAAGTTATGAAGGGTTACCATACTAATGAAGATCACTTATCTTCTCATTTAGAACTACGTCAACATGTCGAAAATGTTGAGCGTGCGCTTCAAGCTTATAACGCACAACAACGCTTGATTGAAAGTGAGAAAGAGGACCTTCAAGAACAACTGTCTGCTCGTAAAAAAGAGGCTGAGCTCATTGCTAAAGCTGAAGCCGAGCGTGCTTCAGTAACGCAACCTTTTGGGGCATTTAAAGATCAAGACATTGAAAATGCCACTCAACAAGACAACACCTTGCACCGCACCTATGGCATGGGCTTGTTACGAGGCTTTTTTAATCTTATCTCGCAAAGCTTAAAGATTTTTGTCAAACCAAAGTCTCACAGAGAAGCAACCTTGAATGTACCCTCTTCCATAGAGTTAGAAGACGGACTTAAGATTGATTCCAACGAACAGGCTAATAATAAAACTACCTCAGGGAGCATGAGCTCCTCTATCCCTGAAAATGTTTCGTCTCCACAAAGCTCAGAGACTCCTGCTATTACTATTAAAGTTACCACAACTCATAGTGCACAACCTCAAATCGAAACAGAAACAACCCTTGTAAACAAAGAGGTTGCAAATGTTGCGACTGAACACAATGCCGAGGCTGTCAACAAACTCATTGCTAACAATGAAAAACAAAATGACTCTGTGCAACATGAGAAAGTTATCGCAAAGACTGAAAATACTGACTCAGAATTCAACGATAACAAGACTGATACTCGTGCCACGTCCAACGCTTTAGATATTCAAGGGCCTTCTGTACCCACAGTTTCTTCTATGGAAATTGCAGATGCTAGCGTAGCCAACCTTGAAAAGGCGGAATCCACCCCTATAGATATCAAAGATGAAGGACTCTCCGAGCTATCAAAGGATGACCTTACTGGTGGAGAAGACTCAATCCCCAATAAAAACGCTGAGCCAATCCACACTGTGCCCACAGATATAGCACTGACAGAAATGAGTGATGTAAAAAATGGGGGTCTTGTTGCTCAAATTAGTTCCATCACTAACGATTCAGAGGGTCCTGTCATTAGCGACTCAGATGCTACGCATCAACTTTTGCCTGAAATGGCACGCTTGATGCAGAAACAAAGCACTGATGAAAGCTCGACAGCTGAAACGACTACACCTGAAGAAAAAGTTGGCACAGCTTCTTCTGAAGAGAAAACTGAAGAAAAGCCAAAACGCAAACGCACCTCACGTTCTAAAACCAGTGCGACCAGTGATAAAAGCTCCTCAACAGAAGGGGCGGAAAAGCCAAAACGTACTCGTACGACAAAAACAACAACTGTGACGCGTAAGCGCATTAAAAAAGCGGAAAGTACCGAAGTAGACCAAGCCTCTCAAGAAGTAACAAATACGGATACTCCCTCTATTGACATTGCAGAGGATCAAGTAGCAACACCGAAAACGACTCGAAGTGCTACAAAGAGTACTACACGCAAAACTACTCGAAAGAAAACTCAAGAGGTAGTTCCAGAGAATACTCAAGCTGATGGTGAGAGTAGCTCTAGTAATGCATCCTCAGAGACTGTCGATAGTACTGTAGAAGTTGTGACTAAGCCCAAACGGACACGCAGCACCACAAAGAGCACTACACGTAAAACAACACAAAAGAAAGCCGAAGAAGTAACTCCAGAAAATACTCAAGCCGATGGTGAGGGTAGCTCCAATAATGCATCCACAGAGACTGTCGATAGTACTGTAGAAGCGGTGACTAAGCCCAAACGGACACGCAGTACCACAAAGAGTACTACACGTAAAGCAACACAAAAGAAAACTGAAGAGGTAACTCCAGAGAATACTCAAGCCGATGGTGAGGGTAGCTCTAGTAATGCATCCTCAGAGACTATCGATGGTTCCGTAGAAGTCGCGACCAAACCCAAACGGACACGTAGTACCACAAAGAATACAACACGTAAAACAACACGGAAGAAAGTTGAAGAAGTTAACCAAGAAGACACACAACCTGATGGCGATACTATCTCCAGTAATACACCTATAGAGACTATCGATACCACTGTAGAAGTTACGACTAAACCCAAGCGGAAACGCAGTACCACCAAGAGTACTACAACTAGAAGCACTCGAAAGAAAGCTCTGGAGGTCACACCGGAAGTTGACAATCACTCAACGAGTGTGTCGGAAGATGGTGTTGAAGTAACTGAAGAAGCAGTGACCAAACCTAAACGCACACGCAGTACCACTAAAACTACAACAAGAAAAACTCCTGTGCGCAAGGCGACACGAAAAAATGTCGAGGATACAGCTGTGACTAATGATCAACTTGAAGCAATCAATGAGGGTGAAGAGCTTGGGGACACTGCCAAAGACGAAGTTACCCAACCTCAACAAATCCTTGCTACAACTAAGAAAAAAACTGAGATGGAACCTGCTATTGAATTAACCGAGGACAATAATGAGCAAGCGCAATAAGACATCCAGTCCACAAGAAACTTTTTTAGCACAAGTGATCTCCTCCCATGGACGACACCATTTTGTTCGGGACGTGAATGGCACATTATTTGAGGCGCATCGTCGAGGCAAAAAAGCTGATGTTGTTGTTGGCGACTCTGTTCGTTGTTCTGCAGCAGTCGATAATACCGTAGCTATTGAATCTGTTGAGCCTCGAAAATCTTTACTTTTTCGACAAGATGAATGGCGTACAAAAACGTTAGCCGCCAATATTGATCGTTTAGTCATTGTATTTGCTAGTGCGCCACGCTTTAATCCGTGGTTTGTGTGGAAAGCTTTATTAGCCGCACATCAAGCACAGGTACACCCCATCGTCTTGAGAAATAAAACAGACTTAACAGAAGGCTCCTTAGAAGCTCAAAACTTCTTAGTCGATTTAAAAAAAATGGGCTATGAAACTTATGAATTGTCTGCCTTAAGTTGTTCTGATGAAACAATGGCATTATTGAATCATCTGTTTGATGGACATCAATCGCTGTTAGTCGGCCAATCAGGAATGGGAAAGTCCACGATTCTAAATTTACTCGTAAAAGATGCCAATGCTCGCACACAAGAATATTCACAAGCTTTAAACCTGGGCCGTCAAACAACAACCTCGACAACTCTTTATGACTTGGATAGTCAGCAAGGGACCGTTATTGACTCTCCTGGCTTTCAAGAGTTCGGACTTGCTCACCTTGAGCTCAATGATATTTTAAGAGCAATGCCAGATATTCTTCCTCACATTGAAGGTTGTCGATTTGTGAATTGTCGTCACCTAAAAGAACCCAATTGTGCGGTCAAAGCTGCCGTTCAAAATGGAGAAATTAGTCAAGCACGTTACGACTTTTACGTGGCCATTGTTAATCAACTTGATCAACTAAAAGCTTGGTAAAAAAAGCCAAGTCATTAAAGACTTGGCTTTTTAATTACGACGGTTTATTCAATACGTAGATGATGAATCACCAAATTTCGATAAATTTCGTATAACGAAATTAATCTCTTTTCCTCAAAGTCAAAAGCGCATTGATGATGACCAGCCTTAAGCTCAGAACCCACTACCACGTAGCTACACTTACCACCAAGCTTTTGCACTCGTTGGGCTAATACAGTCGCATCCTCACTACCGTTAAAGTTCATCCACGCAGTGATTTTCTCAACATGACTGACACCTTCTGCAGCATGAGCAATATTATCGCGAGCCTCGGGGTCTGGATTAAAGTCTAAAGTTTCACCAAGGATTTTGCAGTTAAATTCACAGCCATACATAGCGGCAGCCGCTTTGGCTCGCGTCATGGCTTCGTTGAACATATCTTCATTAATCTTAGCGGTTTCACCACGGACTTCGCATTGCATTTCAGCTTTAGAGGCAATAACGTTTCTTCCCTCTCCTGCACGCAATGTTCCGACATTCACCCTGGTCATACCCAAGCCATGACGAGGTAAACTCATTAAAGATAAGGAAGCCGTTGCAGCTGCCATCAAGGCATTTCGACCTAACTCAGGTTGCATAGCAGCATGCGAAGGTGAACCCGTATACTTTAAATCAAACTTTGTGGAACAAAGAAATTTTTCTGGAGCTGTAATAACTTCCCCTGCTGGCACATCACAGCCGAAGTGGCCACAATATAAGAAGTCAAGATCATCCAAAATACCACTTTCAGCCATCGGGCGACCGCCACGACCACCTTCTTCGGCAGGTTGATAAATAATCTTAATCTTGCCGCAAAGCTTATCGGCATTTGCCTTTATCCAAGTTGCCAAACCCATCAAAACAGCTTGAGGACCGTCATGCGAGCATGCGTGCATATAACCGGCGTGTTGAGAAGCAAAGCCCTCTTTATTTGGAATGTGTTCGGGATCCTGGGTTTCTGTAACAGGTATACAGTCTAGTTCACACCGGAAGCCGATAACCGGACCTGGACGACCTGTATCAAAAATACCCACAACACCAGTTACGCCATTCATGCGGGCAAGCAACTCCTCGCTAACGCCACGTTCGCGTGCAAACTTTAACCCCTCTTCAATTTCAACAGGCTTGGCCCCACGAATGTAATTTTCATTAATGACTTCTCGGCCACAAAGAACCTGAAAGCCGGAGCTTTCTAGATATTGAATTGCACGAGCACTAGAAACAAATTCTGCCCAACCAGGTTCGGGCCAAGCATGAATTTCTCGACGTTTTTGTACTAGCCAATCGAGGCTAATCGGTTCTTGATAGGCCATAAGAAGTCACTCCTTTTAACTACATGTAGCGGAATAATGAGATTGCCATCACGCTAACCCAACCAGCTAAAAGCGGAACGGATGTACGTTTAACAATAATAAGCGGACTCACCTTAACTACAGCGGCAACAATGATCACAACTGCAGAAACAGGTGAGACTGCGCGAATCAAATTAGATGTGCACTGCATAGGCAAGGCAACCATAATGGGATCGATATTTGCTTGTTGCGTCAATTGCGGAATTAATTCAATAAAACTGTAGAACACAGCATTACCAGAACCACTAATAAACGTAATCAAAGCCGTGATACCAGAGAAGGCAAACATCAACCCTGTATCAGCATTTTCTAAACCTTGAATAGAACTTGAAATCATTGAAATCAAGCCCATGGCACTTAAACCAGCCACCATTGTCGATGCCGCAACAATCAAAACAACTACTTGAGAGAAGCCATTACCCATTCCCTTAAAGAAGATGCTAGCCTCTTTCATGCCCTCCTTACCTTGACCGTTACGAATTAACTCACACACAAAAGCCAAAGCAAAAGAGAATAATGTAATTTCAACTAAACCTACCTTAACAGACTTAAAGAAAGCCCAGAAGAAAATCACTAAAATCAAAGGCAAAATCGGGAAAATGGCATAGTAAGTCGGAGCAGTAGATGTACTTTGAGTAAGTTTACTTTCATCAAACTCTCCTTGTGCAGCACCTGCGTCGCGCTTGTCCATATATTTCTGCCAGAAATAATGCACTACGCTAATAATAACCAAAGTCGGCAAAGTAATCGGAGCATGGTGGTAGAAAACATAATCGACCACATGTTCAAAATTTAAAACTCGAGCCGCTACAACACTATCGCCACCCAACGGAGTCGGCATAATGGTGGCGGTTGTAGCAATGACACCAGCCGCCGTTAAAGCACTCATCTTTGCGGCACGCAGAACCGGATAAAGCGTTGCCATCAAAATTACTGCCAACGATGAAGCACTTGGAATAATGAGCGATAAAATCGTTCCTAACCAAAAGACCAAAGGAACAAGGATATAAGGAGAGCGAATGCGTTCCAAGGGCTTACTAAGTACACGAATCACCACATCATTCGCACCGATATGGGACATATAAGCAGCAAAACCGAACAAGGTCATAATAATTAAACCTGCATTCGAGTATTGACGAATAAATAAATCCTTGATGGCCTTAAACGGATCAACCCAAGCTAACCCAGAGGAAGCTTTTGCAGCCAAAACAGGATGGCCAAGAATCACTGCACAGAACATTAATCCTAAGCCAACGGTAAATAAAACGACTTTAGCGTCATAGTTTTTTGCGATGGCCCACCCCGCAAATGCTAAGGCTACAACGCAAATAATCGCCTCAATCATGGAACAACTCCTGAATAAAAATCGTAAATTTTAATACTCATTCATCTTTTGAGAAAGAGCCTGTTACAAACTCTAGAGGCGGGTTTATACCTATCTCTGAGAGAAAGGCCTTCTCTATAATTCTCAACCCTTAAAAGGATGAAAAATCATATGTCGTTATCAGGTTCTAAGATGGCATTGGGCTCATTATTAGCAGCTACTGCAGCCATGTTATGGGGCAGTGCTGGTACGGCCCAAAGTTTTATTTCACCAGTTGGTCTCAACACACTGTGGGTGGGCACTTTCCGCCTACTTTTTGCTTGTTCTTTCTTCTTCCCACTACTTGTTCTTCGCTCTAAAAGCACTGCTATAAAACAGACCTCTGATACTGTTTACAGTTGTCGTTCTAAAATTCTTTTAGCTGGATTAAGCATGGCATTTTTCAACCTGCTTTTTTTCACTGGTGTGAAAGAGGCTGGTGTCGCATTGGGCTCTTGTACCATTATTGGCTCTGCCCCCCTTTGGGCTGGTCTTTTCGAGTATCTCTTACATAAGAAAAAACCGACGAAAGATTGGGTGATTGGAATTTCTATTGCTGTGTCAGGTGGTCTTTCGATGGCAATATCTCAAGCCCAAACTATATCATTGGCTCCATTGGGCCTAGGTATTTGTGTGTGTGCTGGTTTTTTCTATTCTCTTTACTCAATGACTGCTAAAGAAATCGTTAAAAACATCACCCCACTACAAGCCACGTCTTTCACTTTTCTGATTGCAGCTTGCGTTGCAAGCCCTGTAGCATGGATAGCCTCAGGCCTTCCTAGTATTAACTTTTCAGACTTAATAATTGTTGCTTATTTAGGCATTATCGTTACAGGCATTGCTTATCTTTTATACTCCACTGCCCTTAAAATAATCAACGTATCTACCGCTGTTGCCTTAGGACTTTTAGAGCCAGTTGTTGCATTTATATTAGCCATAGTGGTAGTTCATGAGCCTATTTCTTTAGGATCTGGATTGGGCCTCATGCTCATCTTATTTGGTTTATCTTTTGTTCTAAAATCTGAGAATAAACACCATAGTTAATCTTCAACAAAAAGGTTATCCTGATAATTATCCGTGCCTTCATTTGTCAGGTGACACTATGAATGATCAATTTTCAATGGTTCGTGAAGTCCCGTATATGGGCGTCATTTGGGTTGTTTATCAAGCGAGTTTGCGAGGATTTACAAATGGTGATCCCGAGTGGTGCAATTTAGGTCAAGGACAGCCAGAAGTGGGAGAAATGGCTGGAGACTTTCCCCGTATCAACCACATTGATCTGCAAGCTCAAGACCACGCCTATGGCCCAGTTGGAGGAAGCCTAGAAGTCCGTCAAGCCATTGCTAACATGATCAACCTCCAGTATCGGCAGGGCAAAATGCCGTACACAGCAGAGAATATTAGCTTTGCTTCTGGTGGACGATTAGCATTGACTCGCCTTTACACGATTTTGGATGACGGTTGTCGCATAGCCTATAAAAATCCCGACTATACCGCCTATGAAGACTACCTCTATAGTCTTCGCAATCGATGCATGCTTTTGCCTATGTATGCAAAAGCCGAAAATGCTTTCCGAATTCCCTCGGATGAACTTGAAAGAATGATTCATCAAGAACATATCAATTGCTTTGTATTCTCTAACCCTTGTAATCCTACTGGAGAGGTTATTCAAGGAGAAACGTTAAAGCATTATGTCGAGATTGCTAGAAAAGAAAATTGCCTTTTAGGTTGCGATGAGTTTTATTCGCATTTCATCTATGACAACGATGGTAAACCCGCTACTGGTCCTGTATCGGCACTTGAATATGTTGAGGATGTTGACCAAGACCCTGTTGTTGTCTTTGATGGACTAACAAAAAGTTATCGTTACCCCGGATGGCGTGCAGGCTGGGCAGTTGGTCCCACACATATTATTGAACAGATGAACAGAGCTGCTAGCGCTGTCGATGGTGGGCCTTCAATGCTCACGCAACGAGCTGCGCTTGAAGCATTAAAAGCAGACAGAGTGAAAGCAACAACAAGCGCATTACGAGAAGAGTTTTCAAAAAAACGACGTTTAATGCTCACAGAACTCAAAGAGATGGGAATTGAACCTGCACAAGCCCCCAATGGCACCTTTTATATTTGGGCTAATATTGAAAAACTACCTACTCCTATTAATGATGCAGATAACTTTTTCTTTGCTTGTTTAGACAATAAGGTTCTTACAGTTCCTGGACATTTCTTTGACATTAGACCTTATCGAGCTCGACCTGCAGAAGAGCCCTATCGTCACTGGGTTCGACTCTCTTATGGGCCAGATATAGCAACAGTCAAAAAAGGTCTTAAACGAATGCGTGACGTAATCCAAAAGTACGCTTAGTCTTTACACTATGAGAACTCCAGATTTAGGGATAATCTGGAGTTTTCTTTTTTGGGGCCTGCCTAAAATGAGACAGTTATTAGGTAATAAATAAGCCTAACAAGTCCATAGAAGGAGCGTATTTAAAATGTTGTCTGTTTCTGCTTATATTCCTGAAATGATTAAAACTCGCCGAGAATTCCATAAAAATCCAGAAATCGCCTGGACGGAATTTTTAACAACTCAAACGATTGTTAAGCGTGTGCGCGAGTTAGGTTTCAAAACGGTTGTTGGCAAAGCACTTTTTAATCCTGATTTCGCACTTGGCCGAGTTGAGTCAGTTATTGAAAAAGCTCAACAAAAAGCGCTTCAAGATGGTATGGATCCTGCTTTACTGAAAGAATTAGAAGGCTTTACTGGCTGTTTAGCTATTTGGGAAACGGGGCGTCCTGGCCCCGTCACGGCTTTACGCTTTGATATCGACTGCGTCAATGTTGAAGAAACGACCAGTGAAGAACATGAAGCTTGTAAGGATCACTTTGCTAGTCATAACGAAGGTTTAATGCATGCCTGTGGTCATGATGCCCATGCAGCCATGGGTCTAGCCCTAGCTCACTGGGTTCATGACAATGCCGATGAACTTTGTGGCACTATTAAAATTCTTTTCCAACCAGCCGAAGAGGGAACTAAGGGAGCAAGTGGTATTGCTCACTCTAACAACCTCGATGATGTCAACTATCTTGTTGGCGGTCACATCGGTGTCTCTGCAAAATTACACGAAGTGGCCATCATTCGTGATGGTTTCTTATCTACAACGAAGCTCAACTGCTCTTTCTTAGGCGTTCCTGCTCATGCAGGTTCCAGCGCTCATGCAGGTCGAAATGCTCTCATGGCTGCTTGCACTGCAGCCATGCAAATCATGGGGATTCCCCGTCACGGTGAAGGTGAAACAAGTGTCAATATTGGTACTATCCGTGCTGGTGAGGGTCGAAATGTTGTTCCTGTCCATGCTTCTATGGAATTAGAGGTTCGAGGGGCAAACAATGAAATCAATGCCTACATGCAAGAAACAGCCGAACGAATGATTCGAGGTGCTGCTGAAAGTTATGGCGTGCAGTACAAAATTGACGTCATGGGACAAGCCACTAACATTACAAGTGACCAAGAGTTATGTGATGCTTTCGAAACAATTGCAAAGGATATGCCTAGCGTTACACGTGTGTTTGATGTGCATGGTTGTCCTGGTAGTGAGGACTGCTCACTCTTAATTCGAAAAGTTCAATCACATGGTGGCAAGGCCATGTTCTTCTACTATGGCTGTAACCATCATGGCCATCATAGAGGTGACTTCTGTATTCAAGATACCGAAAGCATGCCAGAGGGCCTTGAATTATTTGCCAAGATGGTTGAAAAACTCAACGCAAATAAATAAAACAGTGAACACCTAACAACGGAGGCTCAAGCCTCCGTTTTAGAAAAAAATGCCCTTATCAAAGATAAGGGCAAATATTTGGCATCCACAAAAAGCAGAATTCAAATTTAAAGAAGAGCAAAATGAAATATTCATATTATGGTGCCCTATATGGTTGACAAATACAATACCTCATTGATAGCCAAAAGGATTAATCCTTTTGTTTACATAAATCGAACTACGTAGATTCAAAAAAATTAGGCCCTTCACGGGCCTAATTTTCAGAAGAAACTTCTCTTCAATTACTTAGCAGCCATCATTGCAGCCATCGTATCAAGCATACGGCAAGAGAAGCCCCATTCATTGTCATACCATGCTGTTACCTTGACCATACGCGGACCAGAAAGCTTGGTTAACGTAGCATCAAACACAGAAGAGTGCTCGTCATGGTTAAAGTCAATCGAAACCAAAGGCAAATCGTTATAACCTAAAATGCCTTGGTTTTCAGGCAATTCGCTAGCGGCCTTCATAATGGCATTAACTTCTTCAACAGTCGTATCGCGCTTAGCTTCGAACGTCAAATCAACAAAAGAGACATTGATGGTCGGAACTCGAACAGCGAAACCATCCAACTTGCCGTTCAACTCAGGCAATACCAAACCAACTGCTGCTGCAGCACCGGTCTTGGTCGGAATCATAGAGTGCGTTGCTGCACGAGCACGACGTAAATCCTTGTGATAGACGTCGGTCAACGTTTGGTCATTCGTGTAAGCATGAATTGTGGTCATCAAACCGCGTTCAATGCCCAAAGACTTGTGCAAAGCATTAACGACTGGAGCTAAAGCATTAGTCGTACAAGATGCGTTAGAAACAACCGTCATGTCAGAGGTCAACACGTCTTGGTTAACACCATAAACAACAGTTGCATCCACACCCTTACCAGGAGCAGAAATCAAAACTTTCTTAGCACCGGCTTCCAAGTGCATCAAGCACTTTTCCTTTGTACGGAAAGCACCCGTGCATTCCAAAACAACATCTACGCCCAATTCCTTCCAGGGGAGGTTAAGCGGATTACGATCACACAAAACACGGATACGATCGCCGTCAACAATCAAATACTTTTCGGTTTCAGAAACATCTTCGATTTGGACATCAGAGTTAAAACGACCGTGAACAGTATCGTACTTCAACAAATGAGCATTGGTCTTGAGATCACCCATTGCATTGATAGCAACGATTTCAATGTCATGCTTTTTGCCGAAGTCGTAGTGAGCTCGCAAAACATTACGACCGATACGGCCGAAACCTGTAATAGCAACCTTAATGGTCATGTCAAAATTCCCCTTTAAAGGATTAACGTTGAATTAAGTTCTTAGCAGCTTCAACCACACGATCAACGGTGAAGCCAAATTTTTCCCAAAGCACATTTGCTGGAGCAGATTCACCAAAGGTGTCAATGCCGATAACTGTGCCACACTTAACATACTTGTACCACAAGCCTGTTACGCTTGCCTCAATCGCAACCTTCGGTGCCTTGGTTAGAATCTTGTCTTGTTCCTCAGCCGTCAACTTGTCAAATAAGTCTACGCAAGGCATCGAAACAACACGAGTACCAATACCCATTTCCTCTAATTGAGCGCGAGCCTTCACAGCTAAAGGAACTTCAGAACCCGTTGCCAACAATACGCAGTCAACAGCATCCTTACCCTTTGAAGATTCCAACATCACATAAGCACCAGCCTTCACAGCTTGCTTTGCTTGCTCTGTAACAACAGAAACTTCACGAGGCGTAAATTCAATATTTTGGCGAGAACCAATAATAATAGAAGGTGTTTGACGAGACTCTAATGCACTTTCCCATGCAACTAAAGCTTCAACCGTATCACATGGACGCCACACGTTTAAGTTCGGAATTAAACGCAAGCTGGGAATATGTTCGATGGATTGATGAGTCGGACCATCTTCGCCCAAACCAATTGAATCATGCGTGAAAACAAAAATTGAACGCAACTTCATCAATGCTGCCATACGGATAGCATTACGGCTATAGTCGGAGAAGGTTAAGAATGTTGCGCTAAACGGGATAAAGCCACCATAAAGAGCAATACCATTTTGAATGGCAGACATACCAAACTCACGAACGCCATAATTTACATGGCGACCTAAGTAGGTATCTGGACGCATAGCTTCAACACCTGTCCAATTGGTCAAATTGGAGCCTGTTAAGTCAGCAGATCCACCCAACAATTCCGGCACACTCGGAGCAAAGGCATTCAAAGCCTTTTGGCTAGCCTTACGTGTTGCAACGGTTTCATGTGTTTCTGCAGCTTGAGCAATAGCTTTTTGCATTAAAACTTCAAAGTCAGCAGGCAAATCACCGGCCAAACGACGCTTTAATTCTGCAAACTCTTGCGGGAATTGTTCAGCATATTGAGCCATCTTGGCTTCGTGTTCAGCTTGCATTTTAGCGCCTGCTGCACGAGCATCCATAGCATCATAAATTTCTTGAGGAATAACAAACGGATCCCACTTCCAGCCCAAAGCTTCGCGCGTCAACTTTAATTCTTCGTCGCCTAAAGCTTCGCCGTGAACCTTGCTGGTACCTGCACGGTTAGGAGAGCCCTTACCAATAACCGTACGAGCAATAATCAATGTCGGCTTATCTTCACTCGTCTTAGCTTCGGCAATGGCTTTGTCCATCGCGTCAATGTCATGTCCATCCACTGGACCAATAACATTCCAACCATAAGACTTAAAGCGTTCACCAGTTTCATCAGAGAACCAGTTAATCACTTTACCGTCAATAGAAATACCATTGTCGTCGTAAATTACGATCAACTTATTCAACTTCCAGGTACCAGCCAAAGAACAAACTTCGTGGCTAATACCTTCCATTAAACAACCATCACCCAAGAAGCAATACGTGTAGTTATTGATAACATCTAAACCCGGACGATTAAATTCGGCGGCCAACATTTTTTCTGCTAAAGCCATACCGACAGCATTACCAATACCTTGACCCAAAGGACCAGTGGTCGTTTCAACACCCGGCGTGACATCAACTTCAGGATGACCCGGCGTTTTGCTATGCCATTGACGGAAATTCTTCAAATCATCAATAGACAAATCGTAACCGGTCAAGTGCAATAGCGCATATTGCAACATCGAACCGTGCCCGTTGCTCAAAATAAAACGATCACGGCCTAACCAACGCGGATCGGCCGGATTATGATGCAAATGACGCGTCCACAAAGCAATGGCGATATCAGCCATCCCCATCGGCATCCCAGGATGACCCGACTTGGCTTTTTGAACGCCATCCATAGCTAATGCACGAATTGCGTTAGCCATTAATTGAGGTGTGACACAGCAAGACATAAATTTTTCTACCCAAAAATGAAAAGAAAAGAGTGCCTTTATTTAGGCAATATTAAACAAGTAGATTTTACTGGATTTAATCAAGTGTTTTTCATTTTCACTCATGCAAAAGCTCTCATCGAATCAAGAAAATGCCAAAAAGAATTGTTCTTGATGAAATCTCCATGATTTTTGCTCAAATCTTCGACAGTGATTCCACTTCAGATACAATTCACGAATACTAATGAGGATTTTTTCTATGGCCCCCCGTTTTTTTGTTGACGCGCATTACGCTTCTAAAAGTACAATTGTTTTGCCTGAAAAACAGGCTCATCATGCCTCTCGCGTCTTACGAATGAGAGAAGGTGACACCGCTATACTTTTTGACGGCAAAGGCCACGAAGCCAATGTCATCATGCACTTTTTTTCCGATCGAACGGAAGCTGAAGTTATGAGTGTTCAAAACTCATCCACAGAAAGCCCTCTGAAAACAATTTTGATCCAATCTCTTGTCTGTCAGGAAAAGCTCGATTGGATTTTGGAGAAAGCAACAGAACTTGGTGTAACTGAAATCGTCATTACTCCTGCCAATCGTTCTGTGACAAAACTTGATACAAAACGCTTAGAAAAGCGCCTTGATCAATGGCAAAAAACAGTTGCTTCAGCCTGTGAACAGTGTGGAAGAAGTTACTTTCCAAATGTGACCTGGCAACCTAAATTGGAAGTGGCTCTCCGTAACATTGACGCTGCACGCAAAGTTATCTTGGCGCCTGGAGCTCAAACGAAATTCTCCCTGAGCAAGCTTGATAGTATTTGTTTTGCTATTGGCCCCGAAGGGGGTTTTAGTGAAGAGGAAATACAATTGGCAATTGACTTAGGTTATGAGGCTTGCCTATTAGGCCCGAGAGTCTTACGCACCGAAACGGCAGGACTCACAGCGCTCAGCATTGCCCAATGGGAAAGCGGAGATTTTCACTAGAAAAAGAAAAATGTCGCGAGACCTAAGAAAATTAAGAATCCACCGCTATCGGTAATAAATGTCAAAAGAACTGAACTGCCGATAGCGGGATCTCGATCAAGCTTCTTCAGGGTCAATGGGACGATTAAACCGACCAAAGCACCAACAAAAATATTAAGCACCATAGCCAAGAACATCACCAACCCCAGTTTCATTCCATAAGAGCTATCAGCATACAACAGCCAAGCAAGAGCTCCTGCAATGAGTCCCCACAATAAGCCATTAATAATGGCGACACAAAGCTCTTTCTTAAAAAGGTCGAATTTATTAGATGCGTTAACTTGCCCCATTGCCAAGGAGCGCACTAAAAGAGTTAATGTTTGATTTCCCGTATTTCCTGCAATCCCCGCCACAATCGGTAAAAGTGTCGCCAAAGCAACCACTTGCGAAATGGTTCCTTCGAAAGCGTTAATCACACGGGAAGCAAAGAATGCAGTACAAAGATTAACGCCTAACCAAAGCCAACGACTCTTTGCAGTTTCCCAAATACCACCGAATAAGTCTTGCTCATCGCTCAAGCCAACAGCGGCCAAAGCGTCTTCTTCACTTGACTCTCGAATCACATCCATCACTTCGTCAACTGTCAAACGACCTACTAATCGGCCCGTTTCGTCAACCACAGGTGCACTCACCAAGTCATAACGTTCGAAAGCTTGAGCTGCATCTGTTGCATCATCTAAAGGATTCAGTGTCAGCACATCCGTCTGCATTAATTCAACAACAGTTCGTTCAGGATCACTGACAATAATTTTTGAAACCGGCAACGCACCCTTGAGCTTTTGATGGCGATCAATTACAAAAATCATGTCCGTCAGCTCTGGCAACTCTTGGAAACTGCGTAAATAGCGCAACACCGTATCTAAATTTGCCTCTTCTCGGACCGACACAATTTCAAAGTCCATGCGAGCACCCACACTTTCCTCTGGGTAACTCATTGCAGCACGTAACTGTGCCCGCTCTTTCGTTGTTAAACCTTCTTGAACTTCAGCAACGACATCTGGTGGTAAATCCTCAACCAAGTCAGCAATTTCGTCGGTATCCAACGTTTCCATGGCATCGACCAACTCATCGCGATCCATGGCGTCGATCAAGGTCTCACGAACACCTTCATTGACTTCAACGAGCACCTCACCGTCTTGGTTTGCTTGGACTAGTTCCCAAACGATCATACGTTCATCGTTTGGAAGAGCTTCCAAAATATATGCTACGTCTGCAGGGTGAAGTGGTTCCAAGATCTTGGCAATTTCTGCCTTGACTTGAACAGAGAGGCCATCGCGCATAATGCTTTCCTGATCTTTAGAAAGCGCGCCAGTGGCTGTGACTTTTTGATGTTGCTCTTCGGCTTTATCGATGCATTGCTGAATGCGAGCGAGTGCGCGGCTAGCAAGCTCTGGCTCACGAGCTAAGGTAGCATCCGCATTAGCAGTTATCTCTAAGCGGCTATCGGTGTCTCGCATGTCCATTGGCATCGGTGCACCTCGTCACAGAAAAAGTCCAAAAAAGAGCTCTCACGAAAGCATATCTTCCGCGGAGATGAAGAAAGCCCTAGCATTGTACCACCTAGGGCTTTACGGCGTTTTGTTAGTTACGAATTAAGAACCACTAGAAGGAGTACTATCCTCACCTTCTGAAGCCTGAACCTCGGCTAAAACAGTCTCGTCTTCGAGTGCTTCTTCGTCGGTTTCATTTAACACCTCCCGAAGCTTGGCATCTAGTAAAACATCAACGTAATCCACTCCCAAAACATCCAATAGGATCTTTTGACCGCGAGGCAGTTCTGGCAGGCCTGGCATGCGTTGCGTAAAAGGCAACCCTTCAATACGAATCAACTCACCTTTTACAACAACGGCCTCAATCGTCTTATAGCCTTCTTGCTCAATCCAACGCAGACTCCAATAGCGCTCCATCTTACGTTGAAAATCGGAGTACGCAGCATAAACCGTTGTAAAGTTAGCCACAATCGTGAATAAATCAGTATCACTCGGACGGTAGCAAGCTTGTACGTCTTGAACAGCGCTGATTAACTGGCGCTGATTCACTAAATCCACATAGCGGCGCAACGGTGAGGTGCACCATGCATATTGCGGCACTCCAATACCATCATGAGGCCCAGGAGTTGTACTCATTTTCACACGTCCCATACTTTGAGAACGATAAATACCTGCCACTCCCATTTCTTCAAGCCATCCTCCCCAAACGGAGTTAGCAAAAATCATAAGTTCACCAACTGCCAGATCTAAAGGAGAACCTCGACGACGTGACTTTAGATGAATTTTGGCATTTTCCCCTTCACCTTCTAAGTCAAAACTCCACTCCAAACGACCAATCACTTCTGGGCGACCACGGACGACTTCTCGGTCTGCCAAACACTTCTTAGCAAACTTCCATAGCCATGTAATCTCTTGGGAAAAGCTATGGTTAACAGTACCAGAGAGCAGTTTTTCTTCTGAAAACTCATTTTCAATGATGTCGTATCGAATATTCTCTTTGACACTAATACGCTCTAAATGCGTCTCGGTAGCTTGGACCTCTAAGCTATCTTTATCGATCAATGCATAAAGTGATAAGCACGGCACTTCACGACCAACGTCTAATGAAAAAGCCTTAAACCAAGCATCCGGCATCATTGTGGTTTTAATACCTGGCGCATAAACAGTTGATAAACGAGAGCGAGCAACTTGATCAATATCGGAATCTCGTGCAATACCTAAGCTTGGAGCTGCAATGTGAATACCTATACGCAAAAGCTTCTCATCGACATGCTCAACACTCATTGCATCATCGATTTCTGTTGTTGAGGAGTCATCAATTGAGAAAGCCTCCACACTGGCCAAGGGCAACTGCGTCCAACTTGCCTCATCTGGGACACTCAAAGAAGCAGGAAAGCCTTTTCCTTTCGGGAAGTACTGTGCATAAAAACTGTCCACATGCCATCGATAAGCTGAAGAGATGGCCCCCAATTCAATGAGCAATCTAAGAGGAGGCATATGCAATTCGCTGGACGCATCCGACAATGCCTTCCACAAAATACTATTTTTATCAGGACTAGTAATGAGATTAATCGCCTGAGCTGCTACTTCCTTAGGTACAGTATGCTCGTCTACCATTTGGCGTACCCAAGCCTTCTTTTGCTCCTCTTGCAAACGCTTCTTTTCTAATGCAGCTAAAGCAACTTTTAAAATTTCTTCTGGGGCTTTACGGTAGTTTCCTCGTCCTTTTCGATGGAAATAAACGGGGTTTTCATGCAAAACCAATAACGTAGCAACACGTTCAACCACCGTAGCGGTTTCTCCGAAATACTCTTTAGCTAATGTCTCAAACTGAAACTCTCCTTCAGGAGCAACATCCCACAAAAACTGCTTATCAATTTCCGTCATTAATGTTTGTGCAGCAGGAATAACCTCTGTAGCCACTGGTGACTCAAAAGTAAAGAATGTATGTCCTCCTTTGACCTTCGTGCGACGACCTGTCGTCAACTCCACTTGAAATGCATTACCATTTTGAGAAAGTACCGTTCCCGTTTTAAATGCACCGTCTTCTTCAAAAAAAATATACATAATCCACTAAGTCCTAAAAGGTCATTTGAATATAGGATGTAATTCCCGAAAGGAACATTTGCACAGCCATGGTTGCTAAGATCAATCCCATTAATCGTTCAAAGGCTGCTGTAGTGCGTTCGCCAACAATTTGCTGAATACGATCAGCAAAAATCAAAATCACAGCACTTAAAAACATTGTTATTACCACAACGCTTAACCACTCTACGATTCTTCCAGGCCCGCTGCCAACCAAAACTAAAACTGTGGCCAAAGTCGAAGGGCCTGCTAGTGCTGGAACAGCCAAGGGTACTATAAAAGGCTCACCAGAGGGAGACTCTCCAAACACACCTTCCTTTGATGGGAAAACCATACGTATTGCCATTAATAAAACGATAAGCCCTCCACCAATCGACAGGGCTGCTTGACTCAAGCCCAAAGCATCTAGAAATGGCTTACCGACAAAGGCAAATACTGCCAACACCAATGCTGCAATTGCACACTCTCGAAGAATAATGAAGGTTCTTCTTCGTGCAGGCACTTGTTTAAGAGCAGCAATAAAAAGAGGGATATTACCTAATGGATCTGCCATTAGAAACATTAACAAGAGAGCTGAAGAAAAACTATGCTCCATGATCAGTCCTTTAAGAAGGCTTTAATTGCAGGTAAGCAGTCTTCAAAAGATTCAATCTCATGCGTATTGTTGGGCAAAATTACCTGCTCACATTGTGAGTATTTTTTCTGGCCTTTTGTCCAATCTAAAACCTCATCGGCAGTTGACAGAAAAACCAAATAGCGAGAGGGATCCGTCGCTTCAGTAGCCATCTCTCGTGCTTGATCTGCATACTCTGGCTTAACAAAAATTGTTCGATTCGTATTATGAATTGTCTGCAAACCAAGGTAATCGTTAATGACTGCCCAGGGTTCAGTCGCAGGATTCAAAAGAACCGCTTTACAACCAATCCGCTCTGCTAACCAGGTTGCGTAAAAGCCTCCTAAACTAGAACCAACCAAACACAAATCTTTAGGATTTAAATCCTTGACTGTCTCTAACATGACTTTTTGTGCTTCTAGTGGCCCTACATTTAAATCAGGTGCTCTAAAACCAAGACTTTCCTCAAAAGCTTTTCTCAGTATTTGTCCCTTTTTACTGGCCGGAGAAGATCGAAATCCATGCAAATAAACCACAACCATCACATTTCCTTTAGCGAAGTTAAGAGTTTCCCATGAATACCACCGAAACCACCATTACTCATGACCAAAATATAGTCACCCTCATGCACTAAACTCACAGTGTTGTTGACAACTTCGTCCAAATTGTGAAAAACATGTGCTTTTTGCCCCAATGAACTGAGAGCTTCTTCAACGTTCCAACCCAAAGATGGTGCCGCAAAGCAAACAATTTCATCAGCTCCGCTTAAACTATCTGCCAAACGTCCCTTCATTGTTCCCATTTTCATCGTATTACTTCTTGGTTCTAATACCGCTATGACACGATGATTAGAACCAATCTTTGCCCTTAATGCTGCGATAGTTTCCGCAATTGCAGTTGGATGGTGCGCAAAGTCATCAATAACAGTCACTCCTCGCTCCTTTCCTCGTACTTCCATACGACGTTTTACACCTTGAAATTCACGCAAAGCTTCCAAAGCTAATTTGGGCTCAACCCCAATATGTTGGGCTGCAGCAATAGCGGCTAAAGCATTCAATTGGTTATGGTGACCGGGGAGTGCTAGGTCCAATGAACCGTAACATGTTTGAGCAAAATAGACTTGATCATTTTCAAGATGCCAACCTTTTTGCGCATTAAAGTACACGACTTCACTATAAAGCCCACGTCCCAACACACGATGTAATGCCTCACAATCATCATTGACAACAACTCGTGCATTGCGGGCCATCGTTCTCACAAGATGGTGAAATTGCGTTTCTATAGCTTCTAAATTAGGGAAGATATCCGCATGATCATATTCAAGATTATTGAGAATCGCAGTTTTAGGACGATAATGAATAAACTTAGATCGTTTATCAAAGAAGCACGTATCGTACTCGTCCGCTTCGATGACGAAATATTTGGAGTCAGTCAAGCGAGCCGAACAAAGAAAGTTAGTAGGTACTCCACCAATTAAAAAACTGGGATCTAGTCCTGCATACTCAAGTATCCATGTCAACAAGGATGACGTTGTTGTTTTTCCATGCGTTCCAGCAACTGCTAAAACGTGTTGGTCATGCAAAATATACTCACCTAGCCACTGCGGACCAGAGGTATATGGCAGACCTGCATCCAAAATGGCTTCCAATAACGGATTGCCTCGAGAAATTGCATTACCGATAACAAAGATGTCTGGATGGAGAGATAGTTGCGACTCGTCATATCCCTCGATTAACTCAATTCCTGCATTTTTGAGTTGATCACTCATCGGAGGATAAACATTTGCATCGCATCCCGTTACGCGGTGCCCTGCGGCACGAGCCAATTGAGCGACACCTCCCATAAAAGTACCGCAGACTCCGAGAATATGAATATGCATGACGAATCTCTTTCTAGAATCTAAAGAATGAATTTTAGCCGATTCGCCTTTGTCTTTTATCTTAAAATACCGTTTTTTCAGTATCACATTCCCTTACAAAATGAAACTTTTTCGCACATTTAGTGCTTATTTTGTAGGCACGAGTTATTTGAAGGATTCGCTATTATCACCATATTGATATTTGTGAAAAAGGAATGACTGTGATTCGCTTCGAAATTACTGGTAGTGTGGATCCTCTCCTCTCATGCCAACTCGAAAAAGGTGATGTTCTTTTAGCAGAATCCAATGCTATGGTTGCTATGGATAACAACCTTAAATTAAGAGGTAAGGCTCGTGGAGGTCTTTTAAGCTCCATCAGTCGCAAGCTACTTAATGATGAATCTTTCTTTCAACAAAGTATTGAAGCAGAAGATGGTTGTGGTGAAGTACTACTTGCTCCCAATATTCCAGGGGACATTCAAGTTCTTGAGATTGGACAAAAGCAATATATGCTCACTGACGGAGCCTTTTTAGCTGCAACAGAAAGTGTGAGTTTAACGTCAAAATATCAAGGCTTAGGTCGTTCCGTCTTAGGTAATTCGGGTGGCTTTTTCATTATGGGAACAGAAGGCCAAGGCCAACTAGCCATTTCTGGCTTTGGTTCAATGCGTGAATTGAAAGTCAATCCTGGTCAAACCATCGTAGTTGATAATGGGCACTTAGTCGCATGGGATACCAATCTTACCTACGAATTAAGTATTAATACCTCGAAATCAGGTCTCCTAGGCAAGCTTGTCAACAGCCAAACAACAGGTGAAGGTATTGTGCTGAAGTTCAAAGGTGAGGGGTCCATTTTTGTATGCTCCAGAAATAGAGGGAGCTTCTTGAATTGGGTCTTTAACAATGTCCCCACCGACAAAGCTATTAAAAACGATTAACACAAAAGAAATTCACTCAAACCCAAAGGATTAGAAGCCTTCTTACAGAAATTGCTTCTTACTTTTAAGTAATACCCCACCAACAGGACTAGCCTGTTTGCGTGACAATATTTAATGAAAACTCGCAAAAATTAGCGTTTTTTCCTAGACATTTAACTAAAAAAGCATGAAAATGCTGAATAAATAGGTATTTTGTCCAAGATTTTGTTTTGTACGGACAAAAACGATAAAACCAAAGAGGGATATCAAATGGATTTACGAAAACTTAAGACTCTGATCGACTTGGTCGCTGAAAGTGGCATCTCCGAGTTGGAAGTCACCGAAGAAAACGACAAGGTTCGCATTGTCAATAAAGTTCAAACCGTTGCAGTAGCTCCGGCTCCTGTGGTTGCCGCTCCAGTTGCTGCCCCTGCTGTAGCTGCAGCACCTACTGCACCGGCTGAGCCCGCCGTCGCTGATAAGCCTGTTGTTGAGGGCACAACTGTTACCTCACCAATGGTGGGAACGTTCTACCGCTCGCCCAATCCTGGTGCCGATCCGTTCGTTAAGGTCGGTGACAAGGTTGAAGCTGGTCAAACGTTATGCATTATTGAAGCCATGAAGCTACTCAATGAAATTGAAGCTGAGACCTCTGGCACGATTAAAGAAATCTTGGTTGACAATGCTCAACCTGTGGAATTTGGTCAACCCTTGTTCATCATCGGCTAAGATACCCTATGTTTGGAAAAATTCTTATTGCCAACCGTGGTGAAATTGCCCTACGCATCCAACGTGCATGCCGTGAAATGGGCATTCGTACCGTTGTGGTTCACTCCACTGCGGACGTAGATGCAAAATATGTACGTCTTGCTGATGAGAGTGTATGCATTGGTCCTGCAGCTTCTGTTGATAGCTATTTAAACATTCCCGCCATCATCAGTGCAGCGGAAGTCACCGATGCAGAAGCTATTCACCCAGGTTATGGCTTCTTATCTGAAAATGCAGATTTTGCAGAACGAGTTGAAAAGTCTGGTTTTGCATTCATTGGCCCTCGCCCCGACTCCATCCGAATCATGGGTGATAAGGTCTCTGCTAAACAAGCTATGATTGCAGCAGGCGTGCCGTGTGTTCCTGGCTCTGATGGTGCTCTACCGGATGAACCAGAAGAAATTTTGAAGATTGCTCGTCGAATTGGTTACCCTGTCATCATTAAGGCTAGTGGTGGCGGTGGTGGTCGCGGTATGCGAGTTGTTCGTACTGAAGCAGCGTTGATTAATGCTGTTAGCATGACCAAGCAAGAAGCCCAAGTGGCCTTTGGCAATCCAACGGTTTACATGGAAAAATTCTTAGAAAACCCGCGCCACATCGAAATCCAAGTTCTCGCTGACAATTTCCACAATGCTATTTATTTGGGCGAACGCGATTGTTCTATGCAACGTCGTAATCAAAAGGTTTTGGAAGAAGCTCCCGCTCCTGGCATTGATCGCAAACAAATTGAAAAGGTTGGTGAGCGTTGTGTTGAGGCTTGTAAGCGTATCGGCTATCGAGGCGCTGGCACATTTGAATTCTTGTATGAAAATGGTCAATTCTATTTCATCGAAATGAATACTCGAATTCAAGTAGAACACCCTGTCACAGAGCTAATCACCGGTATTGATTTAGTGAGAGAGCAAATTAGAGTTGCTTACGGCGAACGATTAAGCTACAAACAACGTGATGTTAATTTGCGTGGTCATGCTATCGAATGCCGTATTAATGCAGAAGATCCATTTACCTTTATCCCGTCTCCAGGTAAGGTAACGGCATGGCACACTCCAGGTGGTCCTGGTATTCGCTTTGATAGCCATGTTTATTCTGGCTACTTTGTACCACCTTACTATGACTCTATGATTGGTAAATTGATTGCTTACGGCGACAGTCGTGAAACTGCGATTGCTCGTATGAAGATCGCTTTATCTGAAATGGTTGTTTCTGGCATTAAAACCAATCTTCCGTTACATCGCGAAATCCTGTCTGATAGCAAATTCCGAGAAGGTGGAACCAGCATTCACTACTTGGAAGAACGTTTGCAAGATTTGAAGGCTCAACGCGAAACGCATACAAAGGAACACTAATGCGCGAAATTACGCTTTTAGTCAGTGAAAAAGCAACTGATGCTTTAGGTGATGCTTTAATGGATGCAGGTGCTTTGTCAGTGTCCATTGAAGACGCTGATGCGGATACACCCGATGAACAACCTCTTTATGGTGAACCAGGGATGGAACCGGCCCCAATGGCCTGGAAAAATTCCTACCTCAAGGTGTTAGTTGATGACGATTTTGATTTGGATTTAGACTTGGCCATTGCTGCCAAAGCCTTAAACATTGAAATCCCTCAAAAAGTCAAAGATGAAGTCGTCGAAAATGCTGATTGGGTTCGCATTACTCAAGCACAATTCCAACCAGTGAAGGTTTCTGATCGCTTATGGATCGTTCCAACATGGCATGAGCCTCCAGCTGGTGATACGGCTATTAATATCCGCTTGGATCCTGGCGTTGCTTTTGGTACAGGCTCCCACCCCACCACTCATTTATGCTTGCAGTGGTTAGACAGCCATATCCAACCTCATCAAACAGTGTTGGATTATGGTTGCGGTACTGGAATTTTAGCTATTGCCGCTCGTAAGCTTGGCGCAGAAAATGTTTGGGGTACAGACATCGACCCACAAGCAGTTGAAGCAGCACAAATCAATAGTGAAGCAAATGATGCACCTGCTCAATTTGTTTTACCAGATGCAATGCCCGAAGGCGCTTTTGATGTTGTTGTGGCAAACATTCTTTCTAACCCGTTAAAGTTCTTAGCACCAGCTTTATTAGCTCGCGTGAAAACAGGAGGCTATTTAGTTTTATCGGGAGTTCTGGCTCGCCAAGCTGAAGAGGTCATTGCGGTTTACCACGAACACGATCCCAAAGTTGAGCTTTCCGTTTGGAAAGAACACGATGGATGGGTCTGTATTGCGGGCTGTCGTAAGGCCGAGTAAATATGGCAGTGTTCATCACACGTTGTCCTTCTTGTCACCAAGCCTTCCGCGTCACTGATACTCAGTTAAAAGCAAAGGAAGGCCTGGTGCGCTGTGGTTTCTGTCAGAGTGTTTTTAATGCAACGGATCACCTTTACCGCTCATTAGAAAACACTTCAGATGCAGTCCTACGCGCGGAGCGTGAAGCTGAGGCTGAGCGCAAGGGTCTTGCGGACATGGCTGCTTTAGCCAACCAGTTAAGAGGCTTTGACTCGGTAGATGATGATGCAACTTCAAATGGTCTTGTTGGTGTACGGGCAGAGCCACGCATGGGGCCTGTCCGACAAGATGTCATTAATGCCAATTCAAGTTCCATCGAAGTCATTCGTCACGAACCCGTAAGACTTAATGCTGAAGCGTACAGCAATCAGGAAGATGATGAAGAGGAGGAAGAAGTTGAAGAAAACTCTTCTAACAAATCATCAAATAAGGCCATTTGGATCCTCATTGCTATTGTCGCTGTGCTTTTAATTGGCCTACAAGGTGCTGTCTTTATGAGAGATAGTATCATTGAAAAACTGCCTCAATCTCGAGCAACTTTTGATACGCTTTGCCAATACCTGGTTTGTCCAGCTCCAAAAAATGAGAGCACTTCTGCGGATAACAGAACTGCAGCAAAGGCTGGCATCACGCTACTGTCGCAAAGCTTACAAAAAGTTGGGGGAAATGAGTATGTCATTGTGGCCAATCTACACAATGACGGTCTTCAAGAACAACCTTTCCCTGTGATGAGGGTTATTCTCAAGGGACAAAAGGGTGACGTATTAACCCGTCGTCAATTGACGCCCAAAGACTACCTCAATGATCCTAGCCAAAAGCTCAAGCCTGCTCAAACTCGTCAGGTTGCCTTTACTTTCAAAATGACAGAAGGCATTCCCAATCAGCTACTAATTGAACTGGCGAATCCCTCTTAAACCCTTCCCCGTTTGTTCATACTAACGGGGTTTTTCTTATAAAAATCATGACTATCTTTATTTCTGGATCCGTTGCGTACGACACGATTTTAGAAACTGATTGTTCCTTTAGCGATCATGCAACTACACTCAGCCTCAAAGGCTTTAATCTCACATTTCAAACTCCTAGAATGAAGCGACAGTTTGGTGGTTGTGCAGCCAATATTGCTTATAGTTTGAAAACTTGTGGTGGTGATCCCTATATTTCAACGGCAATTGGTTTAATTGATTGTCAACCTTATTATCAACACCTACGTCAAGCTGGTATTCGTGTAGATGGAATTATCACAGTTGAAAATGAATACACACCTCAAGCATTTATTACAACTGATAATGAAGGTAATCAGTTAGCCTCATTTCATGAAGGAGCAATGAGCAAGGCCGATAAGGCGTATGTTGATCCACAAGAAGTATTTAGTCACGGCATTATTACTTCCACGGCTCCACACGTCATGAAGGCCCATACTAGCTTACTTAAATGTCGTAATGTTCCTGTGATTTGGGATGTAGGTCCTTCTGCAGGCTACCTTAATGCCAATGACATTATCTGGATGCTATCCAGAACAGATTATTTAACAGTTTCAGAAGCTGAGTGGTCTTTAATACTTGAAAAAAGTCAGATTAGCTCACAAGAACTATCTCAACAATTTGAAGCCATCGTTATCACTAAAGCAGAAAAGGGCTGTGAACTGATCCGAAAGGGTCACTCCTCTCATTTCGATGCTCTTCCCGTCGAAAACTTAGTTAATCCTGTTGGCTGTGGAGATGCTTTCAGAGGAGGACTTTTAAGAGGTCTAAGCTTAAATTTAGAATGGAAACACACCATCCAGTTGGCTTTATTAATGGGGCATATCAAAGCCAAACATGATGCCCCTCAAGGCTACCAACTCAATAAAAAAGAAGTGGCGCACCTTTATGAGTGCGCCTATGGTGAAACGATAGCTCTCTAATTGGACCTAGAACCAAGCACTCACAAAGTAACCCTGCGACAGCGGGGTTACCCAATAGAGCAACGCATTAACAATTAAAAAGACAATCATTGGCGAAAAGTCAATGTTTGCAACCTTCGGAATACGGTTAGACAAGGGAGCCAAAATAGGGGTCATCATTCGCCAAACCATGCCATACACAGGAGATGACGGTTGTAACCAGGACAACACAACATAAATAATTGTGCCCCAAAGCACTAACTCTAATACCCATCGCATGAGAATAAATACAGCACAAATGGGGACATAGAACCAATGATAAGGTAATCCTGTTACTTGCTTACTAATAACAGCAACTACCATAGCCATCAAAATAGCGCCAACCACCGTTGGCCATTCCCAACGACGAGATGAAGGGAAAACTTGCGATAACGGAACGACTAACCAGTTTGTACCGGCCCATGCCAAGCGCGCAATCGGATCAAAAATCGATAGGCGTTGATAAAAAATAAAAACTCGAAGAATCATCAAACTTCCGATAAAAGTTGTGATGATATTAAAAAGAAAAGCTATAAAGTGAATCACAGTTATATCTACTTTTGAGCGTTAAGATGCCAATATTTTAACTTAGAGCGCAAAGTTGCGTCATTGAGTGCTTTATCAGCTGAAAAAAAGAGACCAGGATCAGTTTTTCTGCCCGGTGCAATGTCACTGTGTCCCGTCACAAATTTAATCTGTGGGTATCGCTCTGTAATTGCTTTTAATAGTGTCCTGAGAGAGGCATACTGAACCTCTTGAAATGACAGAAAATCGGTTCCTTCAAGCTCAATCCCAATGGAAAAATCGTTACAACGCTCGTGCCCCATAAATGATGACTTGCCGGCATGCCAAGCTCGCTTTTGAGTCGAAACAAATTGCCAAATTTCCCCATTTCTATCTATAAAAAAATGAGAGGACACCTCTAAGCCTTGCAAGGAAACAAAACTGGGATGGGCGGTCGTATCTATAGTCCCATCAAAAAGTGCTTGGACATACCCAGTACCAAAACATCCAGCAGGTAAAGAAATATTGTGAATAACGATCAATGAAATTGGCATGGATCCACTTCGTTCATCAAAATGAGGACTCGCATGCCAGTGAAATTGGCCTTTATCTAAAAACCCATCTTCATTAATTCGTAAATCATTCATAAGCTGATTTTGCCTTCTTTTGACACTCAAGTGAACAATACATATGTCCGTTATACCAATGCCCCTCCGCTTCTGCGAAGTGAATACCACAGACTGGGCATTGAATCATTTTTGTTGCGTGTTCATTTTTCACTGACTTCTTTTGATTAGCGACCACTTCTGCTTGCCTTTTTTTCCAAAGTACCAATGCAAGCAAAATTAAGAGCACAAAAAATAGAATTTTTCCTAACATTTTCGCCTCTTACCTATTCGATTATTTTTTTATACGATTAACTAATAATAAAATCCCGCAGGTAAGCCAAGTCACAACCGTTGCAGTCACTTCAGCCACACCATCGAAAAACCCTGATAAATACTGATTACTTGACATAAGGCCCGTCAAAATGGTGAGCGACAGAAAAACAAAACTTGCCATGAGAATTCTTGGAATCTCGATTTTTACCTGTTGAGCTTGTTCAGATTGTTTTCCAAAAGCCACTGCCAAAAAAGCATCCAAGGCCGCCATAAACGCAAAACCATATCCAACGATACTCAATCCCATGTGTATTTTAAACGCTGGACTTGCTCCGATGATTGGAGCCGCAGTACTTGGCAACATCAATGGAAACCAAACGCCCAATGTAGACAAAATTAACATGCCACCTAAAAGTGAGCTAACTCGACCATAGATAGCCCCAAATAGCAACACTAATGAACTGAAAAAGCACATTGCTGAAACAATAGAACCTAAACCGATTTGAATTGTGGCTTTCGCAATAAAAATATTGGACTGAAGAACCCAGTAGTGTGACAAGATTCCTAAGGCGGTCACGATAATGACCCAAATCGGAACCCCTTCTTGAGGCTTTTTATGGCTAATGACAATTTTTACGCCCGCCAATAGATAAAAAATTGACGCAACACCGTAAAATAGTAGGTTTGAATCCATTTGCAATCCTTGTCTAAGGTCTTGAATTTTTAAGACCGCTCAATTGTAAGACATGCTTTTTGCATTTGTTGGTCATTTTGTACACTTTTTCAATTTAGAACACTTATGCTGAACAACCTTAGCCAACGCCTTTCTCGCGTTATTAAGACCATGCGAGGTCAGGCTCGTTTGACCGAAGAAAATACCAAGGAAATGTTGCGAGAAGTGCGCATTGCACTTCTAGAAGCTGACGTAGCATTACCTGTTGTCCGTGAGTTGACCTCTCGTATCAAAGCTAAAGCTATGAACGAAGAGGTCATCGGGAACCTCAATCCAGGTCAAGCGCTTGTCGGCATCGTTCAAGAAGAGTTAACGGCTATTATTGGTGGCAATCTCACTGAGCAAGAAAAGGCCCTTAATTTAGCGACACAACCGCCAGCTGTTATTTTGTTAGCTGGTTTACAAGGTGCCGGTAAAACCACCTCCGCAGGTAAACTCGCAAACTACTTGGTTCATGACTTAAAGAAAAAAGTCTTAACAGTTTCATGTGACGTTTATCGCCCTGCTGCTGCCGAACAGTTAAAGGTCATTACGCAACAAGCGCAAGCGGATTACTTCGAAATGAATCCGAACGCCAAACCTTTAGCTATTGCTCAAGATGCTTTACAGCATGCAAAACGCTACTTTTATGACGTCTTAATTGTGGACACGGCTGGCCGCCTGTCCATCGATGAAGCCATGATGAATGAAGTCGCCGAAATTCATCAAACGATTCACCCTTCTGAAACGATGTTCGTAGCTGACGCGATGCTCGGTCAAACGGCTCTTGACGCTGCCAAGGCCTTCCACGAGCGTTTAGCTTTAACTGGCGTAATCCTGACCAAGCTTGATGGTGACTCCAGAGGCGGTGCTGCCTTATCTGTCGCATACACCATTGGCAAACCAATCAAGTTTGTTGGTGTATCTGAAAAAATTGACGGCTTAGAGCCTTTTAATGCTGAGGGGATGGCCAGTCGCATTCTTGGCATGGGCGACATTGTTGCTTTAGTCAAGGATGTTCAAAAGGCCATTGACGTCGAACAAACCCAGAAGTTAGCGAACAAAATTAAGGCCGGAGACAAGTTTGATCTGAATGACTTCAAGGATCAATTGGCTCAAATGAAGAATATGGGAAGCTTCTCAAGCATGTTAGAAAAACTTCCTGCGCAATTTGCAGAAGCTGCTGGCAAACTCAATGATGACGATGCCCAAAAGGCTATTGCACGCACAGAAGGGATTATCAACTCAATGACTCGCTATGAGCGCTCTCATCCCGAAGTCATCAAAGCCTCTCGCAAACGCCGTATTGCTGCGGGTGCTGGTGTCCCCGTACAAGAGGTCAATAAGTTACTCAAGCAATTCGAACAAACTCAAACCATGATGAAGGCCATGAAAAAGGGTGGCTTGAGCAAAATGATGAGAGCTTTAGGTGGCCTTGGCCGCATGGGCGGTGGCGGCTTTGGTGGATTCGGTGGCTTTGGTGGTTTTGGCCGCTAACAAGGACACACTGTGAGTGACTTTGTTCGAATTTTAGGTATTGACCCTGGACTCAATCACACCGGCTTCGGTGTGATTGATGTTCTGGGTAGTAACATTCGATTTGTCACAGCTGGAGTAATCCATATCCCGAAGGGCGAACTCTTTGAACGCTTAAATTGTATTTTCGAAAATGTTTCACAAATTGCTCGCGACAATCAACCTACGGTTGCGGCTTGTGAAAAAGTCTTTGTCAATATTAATCCCCACTCTACCTTACTGCTGGGACAAGCCAGAGGTGCGGCAATTACTGCATTAGCACATGAAAAGCTTTCTGTGTATGAGTTCACACCTACTGAAATCAAGCAAGCTGCCGTTGGCACTGGCAGAGCAACAAAAGCTCAAGTACAAGCCATGATGTCTCAAATGTTAGGTTTGCCCGACGAGATTCAAGCTGACGCTGCTGATGCATTAGCTTGCGCCGTTTGTGCTGCGCAGTCTTTTCGAATGATTGACAGCATGCAAGCTCCAAAAACATCAGCAGGCCTTGCCAGGCGCCGTCATTCATCAAAAAATCGCTCAGCTTGGGAAGTTGCAATTAAAAATAGGTAACTCATTATGATCGGTCGTATCCAAGGTAAATTACTTGAAACGAATCCTCCACATATTTTGGTGGATGTTCATGGCGTTGGTTATGAAATTGACGTTCCCATGTCAACTTTTTATAACTTGCCTCCAGTAGGTCAAGAAGTCACCTTATTGACACACTTTATTGTTCGAGAAGATGCTCAACTTCTGTACGGCTTTTTAACATCAGAGGAACGGGAAACCTTCAGACTTTTATTAAAAGTCTCTGGCATTGGAGCTCGCACGGCTTTATCTATTTTGTCGGGTATGTCAGTGGCTGATTTAGTTAATGCAGTTGCACTTCAAGAAGCTGGCATTTTGACAAAGGTTCCTGGCATTGGGAAAAAGACCGCAGAGCGGCTCTTGCTAGAACTCAAAGATAAACTTACGGGAGCATTAGCTTCAGGTGCAGTGTCTACTGTTAGCTCTACCTCTACTGACATTATTAATGCATTAATGGGGTTGGGATACAGTGATCGTGAGGCCCGTGCTGTCGTAAAAAAACTTCCTGCAGATATCTCAGTTTCTGACGGTATTCGTATGGCTCTTCAACAAATGGTGAAGTAACCGTGAGTGCAAATATTGAACGTATCGTGGCAGGAGAGTCTTTCTCTGCCAATGAAGAAAATATCGATCGTGCCTTACGTCCAACTCGTTTAGCTGACTATGTCGGACAACCCAAAGCGTGTGAACAACTGTCCGTTTTTATTCAAGCTGCAAAGGCTAGAGGTGAGGCGCTTGATCACTTATTAGTCTTTGGCCCTCCTGGGCTTGGTAAAACCACGTTAGCGCATATCGTTGCCAACGAAATGGGAGTTAACTTACGTCAAACGTCTGGCCCTGTTCTCGAACGCCCTGGTGATTTAGCTGCGATTTTGACGAACTTGCAAGAAAACGATGTGCTCTTTATCGATGAGATTCACCGTTTATCCCCGGTTGTGGAGGAAATTCTTTACCCTGCGCTCGAGGACTTTCAAATTGACATCATGATCGGTGAGGGTCCAGCAGCACGCTCAATTAAATTAGATCTTAAGCCGTTTACTTTAATTGGGGCCACAACTCGTGCAGGGATGCTTACCAATCCACTTAGAGCACGTTTTGGTATTGTCTCGCAATTACAATTTTATGCAACCCAAGATTTAGCCAAAATCGTTACACGTTCAGCTCGACTACTTAATGTCGAAATGGATGAAGATGGTGCTTTTGAAATTGCAAAAAGAAGCCGAGGTACTCCACGAATCGCCAACCGCCTTTTACGACGTGTTCGCGACTATGCACAAGTCAAATACGATGGAACGATTACGCGCGAAGTCGCAGACAAAGCATTAGAGATGCTTGACGTTGACCCTTTAGGATTTGACATGATTGACCGAAAGTTTCTTTTGGCTATTATTGAAAAATTCAATGGGGGACCTGTCGGCATTGACAACTTGGCTGCTGCAGTTGGCGAGGATAGAGAAACTCTCGAAGATGTTGTTGAGCCCTATTTAATTCAACAAGGTCATTTACAACGTACCCCACGAGGTAGAGTAGCTACGCTTTTGGCTTATGAGCACTTTGGTTATGACCCACGGGGCGTACACGAAGGCACAGCCTCACTTTTTTAGAATAAAAATGCAAAAAGAATTTATTTGGCCCATCCGTATCTACTATGAAGATACCGATGCTGGAGGGATCGTTTATCACTCCAATTACTTAAAATTTTTCGAACGAACCCGTACAGAGTACCTTCGAGCTCTTGGTTGGAATCAACGAGAACTCAAAATAAATGGTGTTTGTGCATTCGTTGTTTCCTCACTATCAATTCGTTATAAACGCCCAGCTCGACTCGATGATGAAATCACGGTTACTGCTCAAATTAAACGTGTTCGACGAGCAAGTTTTACGATTGAACAAAAGGCTATTCGAGGAGACACTCTTTTGGCTCAAGGCGAAGTTGACGTGGCCTGCATTGATCCACAAACTGGCATGCCTATCCCAATCCCCCAATCAATGTATGAACAGGTATATAACTCTGTTGCTGAGTAAATATCTCTTCAACAATTTATTTTTTAAAATCGGTAAGATACAAAATCCTATTTTTGTTCTATCCACGATTCCTAAAGGATTAGAGTAATGAATGCAAGCGCTGATATGTCCATTTTGTCCTTGCTCACACATGCTAGTGTTGTAGTGCAAGCCGTTTTAGCCATCTTAATCATTTTATCTTTGATTAGTTGGACACGAATTTTTCAAAAATTCATTCAGCTACGAAAAGCAAAACGACTTAGTGAAGAATTTGAATCTCGCTTTTGGAGTGGTTCAGAACTCAACAAACTCTACGAACACGCCCAATCGCACCGTGAAGAATCTGGCACTCAAGAGCGAATTTTTGCCTCCGGTATGACTGAATATTTAAAACTCACTCAACATGATTCTGCTGATACATTAGGAGGGGTTCGTCGAGCCATGCGTGCTACTTATCAACGTGAAATGGACAGCCTAGAAAGCGGTTTAACAACCCTTGCCTCAATTGGCTCCGTATCTCCTTACGTTGGCTTATTTGGCACTGTTTGGGGGATCATGAATGCATTTACTGGACTTTCTGCTTTAGATAATGCTTCCTTATCAACTGTCGCACCAGGTATTGCCGAAGCTTTGGTTGCAACTGCTATTGGTTTATTTGCTGCTATTCCTGCAGTTGCCGCATACAACCGCTTTGCCAGTGACGTTGAACGCTTAGCTAACCGCTATGAAAGTTTTGCTGAAGAATTCCAAAATATTCTTCAACGCCAAAGAGGCTAAATCATGGAAGGACTTCGCTCATCTCGTAAGTCTTCCCGTCGAATGTTGGCAGAGATTAACGTCGTGCCATACATTGACGTGATGCTTGTGTTGGTGGTGATCTTGATGGTCTCCGCCCCGTTTGTAAATCCATCTTTGGTGAATTTACCCAGCGTAAAAAAAGCTCAAAAAGCCCCTGAAACTGTTATTGAAGTGATCGTGCATCCTACCGGTGCAATGAGCGTTAGAAAAGGCAAAGACTTGCTTGCAGTAGATATGCCTGGTTTGATTTCTGCTGTAAAAACTGCTCAAGCGGGCGACAAGGAAGTTCCGGTTGTTATTGCTGCAGATAAAGTTGTTCAATATGAACAAGTTGTTAATGTTATGAAGCAACTTCAGGCGGCCAATATCAGCCGTGTTGGCTTATCACTTAAGGTTGAGAGATAAGACGTGAAAAAACCTAACAAAACTACAGCTCACGTTAAAGACTGTGCCACTAACGTGACTCCGAATAAAACGAATAACAAAGCGAATGCGCAATGGGGCGTTTCTTTCTTGTTAGCCGTGACTGTTCATGCCGTTTTGTTTATCGGGTTATTTGTTGTCTTCCAATGGAATCGCGTTAGCGATGAAGTTGTTTACGCTGAATTATGGGCTCCAGGACAAGTTGCAAATACTCCCTCTACTCCTGTTGAAGTAGAAAAAACGCAAGAATCCAAGGAAGAACCGGAACCTGAGACTCAACCCGAACCTGAACAGGAACAAAAACCAGAACCTGCTCCTACTCCGAAGGTTGAAGAACAGTCTCAGCCAGATCCTGATGATGTCATTCGTCAGCAAGAAGATGAAAAGAAAAAATTAGAAGAACAAAAACGCCTTGAGGAACAAAAGCGTCTAGAGGAGCAAAAACGACTCGAAGAGCAAAAGAAACTCGAAGAGAAAAAGCGCCTTGAAGAACAAAAGCGTAAGGCTGAAGAAAAAAGACGACAAGAACAACGTCGTAAAGAACAAGCAAAGCGCCTAGCTCAACAAATGCAACAGCAAGAGATGCAACGTCTTGAACAAACATCTCAAAATAACGCTGCAGGTGTATCAGCTAGTGTTGGAGGTGGAGCACAATCTGCAGCTTATAACTCTCGCATTGTGTCCTGCGTTCGCCGTAACCTCATTTTCTCAGTGATGCCGGATATGAAGAGTGGGCAATACGAGACGATCTATGAGGTGACACTTTTGGAAAATGGCCAACAAGCAGCCGCACCGAAGCTTCTTAAAGCTAGCGGTCTGCCTGCATTTGACCGAGCAGTAGAGTCTGCTATTCGGATGTGTGATCCATTCCCAATCCCAAGCAATGGTCAACCTCCCAAAAAGATTCAGTTAACCTTTGACCCGGTTGACTCTAAGCAATAAAGTTAACGGAGTAACTCATTATGCATAAATTTGATTCACGTTTTGCAGAAAGTCTAGGGCTTTCATATGCAGGCTGTGTTAGAGACCTTGTTCGCTTTACAGCAGGAGAAGTGGCTAATGCAACAAGCGCTCCATTGCCTTTTTTCCGTTTCTTTAACCCAGAAGCTACTCGTAACTTTAATGCGCTTTGGGCCGGCATGTTAGAAGCCATTGGCATCCTAGCCGCTATGACAGAGTCTGAAGAGTATCGTAAAAATGAAAAGCTTGTGAAGAAGACACTCTTTCATATGCATCAAGGCGTTGAAGCAACTCTCACTCAAAAGCTTTTAAGCCAATTAACGCCTGATGCCTTTAAGCGCTATGAAGAGGTTCGCAAGCAACTCATCAAAGAAGCTATTGAAACAGATGCGAAAAAAGCTGATTTAGCAGACTCTTTTTTACGTATCGTTCACGGCGAAAAATATGACAAGGTATCTGAGCGAACTAAAGTCGAGACCTTGAAGCAAGTCTCATTGTCTTATGACGTTTTCCGCCGTGTTTATTACGTAGAAGTCGCACATTTTGAAAATCAACCGGTTCAAAATCAAGACAATAGTCCTAAAAAGTAACCATTGATTGCTTCATATTCTTTTATGATGACCAATGTTCTATCTGTAGCATTGGTCATTTTTTTACTTGATAATGCCACTCACTCGATTGAGGCGATAGACTGTTCCTGTGAAGCCTACCCAAAGAACCAATGATAGTTGGTCAGTAACAAGAACCGCTGATAGCTCAAACCGTATACCATCAGCAGGAATTTACCTACTTTAGTTGGGTGAGAATGTCATTTTTTTGACTTAAGGGCAAAAAAAAGATTTTAATCATCGAATTTCTTATACAAGCCCTAGTTTTAATGGGATTGAATGGGGTATATTAGAGTTATTGATCTGTTCAGATTCTATCTCACAAGGAGCATCCCAATGAACAAGCAAGAACTCATCGCCATCGTTGCCGAAGAGAACGAACTCTCCAAAGCTCAAGCAGGACGTGTCGTCGATTCCGTTTTTGATGCCATTATCAAGTCCGTTGCTAAGGGTGACGGCTTCCAATTGATCGGCTTTGGTACCTTTAAAGCGGCAACACGCGCCGCTCGTCAAGGTCGCAATCCTGCCAATGGGGAAACGATTACGATTCCTGCTAGCACTTTGCCGAAGTTCACGGCTGGCGCTGCTTTCAAGGCTGCGGTTGCTCAAAAGAAGTGCTGCAAGCGCTAATCTTATCCATATAGAAAAAGCCGCTTGGAGTTGTCCTCCTTGCGGCTTTTTTGTATCCAGAGCTCAAAGAGCTCTGGATTTTTAGTTATTGATGAGCATTTTTGATAAATTCAACAACATCATCGAACTTAATCATTTGCTTATCCTTAATATTACGGCGATGTGCATATTCTACTTCACCGCTCTTGAGACCACGTTCACCAACAACCACTCGGTGCGGAACTCCAATCAATTCCCAGTCTGCAAACATAACACCAGGACGCATATCTCGGTCATCTAAAATGACATCAATACCAGCTGCTTTCATATCACTGTAAAGCTTATTAGCAGCTTCGCGAACTGTTTCACTCTTGTTGTAATTCATAGGACAAATCACAGTAGTGAACGGAGCCATGGACTCTGGCCAAATGATGCCTTGTTCGTCGTGATTTTGTTCAATGGCAGCACCCAAAAGACGCGTTACACCAATACCGTAACACCCCATTTCCATCAATTGCGGCTTACCCGTTTCATCCAAATAAGTAGCACCAAAGGCCTCTGAGTACTTGCGGCCAAGATAGAAGACGTGACCAACTTCAATACCACGCTGAAGTTTCAATTGTCCCTTACCATCTGGAGAAGCATCCCCTTCAACCACATTTCGGAGATCTGCTGTTTTTGCTTCAGGTAAATCACGTCCCCAATTAACACCCATAAGGTGGAAACCTTCTTCGTTGGCACCGCAGATAAAGTTGCTCATCTTTGAAGCTGTCAAATCAGCATAAACAACAATATCTTGATTAATACCAACAGGACCTAAATAACCAGGCTTACAACCAAAAGCTTGAACAATTTCTGCATCGGTTGCAAAGCGGAAGCCTTCCTTCAATTCCGGTAACTTACCTGCTTTGATTTCATTGAGTTCATGATCTGCTCGCAAAAGAATCATCACGATAGTCGGTGGTAGTGTTTCACCCTTTTCATTCGTACGATCTGCTGCTAAAACCACTGACTTCATTGATGATGTCAATTCTTTCCCTAAAAGCTCAACAACTTGCTCACACTTTTCACGATTGGGTGTTGCAACTTTTTGCATATCTTCCGTGGCCGCAGCTCGCTCTGAAATTAAACTTTGAGCAGGACACAACTCAATATTGGCAGCATATTCACTGTCTGGGCAGTAAGCAATCAAGTCTTCACCAGTATCTGCGATCACTTGAAATTCGTGAGAACTGTCCCCGCCAATGGACCCCGTATCAGCTGCAACCGCACGGAAATTCAAACCTAAACGCTTAAAGATGCGTTGATAGGCGTCATACATCTTTCGATAAGACACCAAGGCACCTTCCTTATCACGATCAAAGGAATAGCCATCCTTCATTGTAAATTCACGACCACGCATCACACCAAAACGAGGACGACGTTCATCGCGGAATTTCGTTTGGATTTGATAGAGATTAATTGGCAATTGACGCCAAGATTTGATTTCTGATCGAGCAAAATCAGTAATCACTTCTTCGGCCGTAGGCTGAATCACAAATTGGCGGTCATGGCGATCTTTAAAACGAAGTAACTCAGGACCATACTTTTCCCAACGGCCAGACTCTTGCCAAAGTTCCGCGGGCTGAACAACCGGCAATAGTAACTCAACTGCACCAGCTCGTTCCATTTCTTCGCGAATGATTTGTTCAGTCTTGCGAATAGAACGTAAACCCATTGGCATATAGGTGTAGATACCTGCGGCCAAGCGCTTGATCATGCCAGCGCGGATCATAAATTGTTGACTAACAATATCGGCGTCAGCAGGAGCTTCCTTTAACGTCGAAATAAAAAAAGAAGTAGCACGCATTGTTTTCTCGCGGTTTAAGGTAAAATTTTTCTCATATGCGCTCCACCTATTCTTTAGAACGTGGAGTAAATAAGAGATTTTAGAAGAATTTGAGGCCTTTATGTTGGATAGCGATGGCTACCGCCCCAACGTCGGAATTATTTTGGCAAACCAGGATAACAAAGTTTTCTGGGCCAAGCGTATACACAAGCCGGCGTGGCAGTTTCCTCAGGGTGGTGTTGATGAGGGAGAAGATTTAGAGACTGCGTTAATGCGAGAGCTTTACGAAGAAATCGGATTAACGCGAAATGATGTGCAAATTATTGCGCATACAAATGAATGGCTTTACTACGATGTTCCAGAGCCTTTTCGTCGTTCTAGTCGCTCCATGTACCGAGGACAAAAGCAAATTTGGTTCTTACTTCGTCTAAAAGCATCGGATGAGAAAATTAATCTCTATGCTTCTGGGACTCCAGAATTTGATGCATGGCGTTGGAATGATTATTGGGTGCCTTTGCGTGATGTCATCGACTTTAAACACGATGTCTATCGTAAGGCATTAGCTGATCTAGCACCTCACTTATTCGGTGTTGATGATCGTCGCTCTAAACCCAGCCAAGACTGGTTGTTATATGGGTTTTAGATCATTTTGATCTTTTCTTATTTAAAAATTGGAAAATCACAGATTTTTCTTATGTTTACTTGCATAACTTATTGATTTGTGAAATAATCCGCATCTCCACGCATCAGTAGGCAGGCATTTTGCCTGACCGATTAACAATAAAAAGGTTTCGCAGACAGTGCGTTGGCTGAGCGAAACGGGCGAGGTATTTAAATGTACGCAATTATCAAGACTGGTGGCAAGCAATATCGCGTCGCCGCTGGTGACAAGCTCAAGGTTGAATCCTTGAACGCTGAAGTCGGCTCCCAAGTGACCCTTTCTGAAGTCTTGGCTGTTTCCGATGGTAACGAACTCAAGGTTGGCGCTCCTTTCGTTGAAGGTGCTAGCGTCACCGCTACGGTCGTCTCTCATGGCCGTCACGATAAGGTTCGCATCTTCAAGATGCGTCGTCGTAAGCACTCTATCAAGAGCGCTGGTCATCGTCAAAACTACACTGAGCTCAAGATCGAAACGATCGCAGCTTAATTTGGACTTTTTAGAGAGTAATACAAAATGGCACATAAGAAGGGCGGCGGCTCTACCCGCAACGGTCGTGATTCCCAAGCTAAGCGTCTTGGTGTGAAGGTTTTTGGTGATGCAGCTATTAACGCTGGTGGCATCATCGTTCGTCAACGTGGTACGCAATTCCACCCGGGCGACAATGTCGGCATGGGTCGTGACCACACGTTGTTCGCTAAGGTTGATGGTACGGTTAAGTTCGAGGTCAAGGGCCCGAAGAACAACCGTTTCGTGAAGGTTATCCCCGCCTAATTGGTACGGATTAAATTCCTTCTGTCTCCTTTTTGAGACACCTTAGATAGAAAAAGGCCATGTCGTCTGACATGGCTTTTTCTGTGTCTGATCTATATGTCGACACTTTTGAATATTTCTGTAGACTATTGGGTGTCCTATTTTCTGGATTTGTAATTATGAAATTCGTTGATGAAGCACGAATCGAAGTCGCTGGCGGCAAAGGTGGTAACGGTGTTGCCTCTTTTCGTCGAGAAAAGTTTATTCCGAAGGGCGGTCCCGATGGTGGTGATGGCGGTCGTGGCGGCAATGTTTATGCTGTGGCAGACTGCAACATTAATACCTTAATTGACTACCGCTATGCCCGTAAGCACTTCGCACGTAATGGTGAAAATGGCCGAGGCTCTGACTGCTACGGTGCTGCTGGTAATGATATTGAATTGCGTATGCCCGTTGGCACTTTGGTCACCGATAGTGAAACCGGTGAAACGATTGCTGACTTAACAAAGCACGGTGAACGCTACCTTATTGCTCATGGGGGTAAAGGTGGCTTAGGCAACTTACATTTCAAATCCAGTACAAACCGTGCTCCTCGCCAATGTACTCCTGGTGAAGAGGGCGAGCATCGCTTCTTAAATTTAGAGCTAAAAGTCTTGGCCGATGTTGGTCTCTTAGGCATGCCTAATGCTGGTAAGTCGACTTTTATTTCTTCTGTCTCTAATGCTCGACCAAAAATTGCCGATTATCCTTTCACTACGTTGCACCCTCAACTCGGTGTTGTACGTGTTGGTCCAGAACAAAGCTTTGTTGTTGCAGACATCCCAGGCTTAATCGAAGGAGCTTCAGAGGGGGCAGGTCTAGGCCATTTGTTCTTACGCCATCTATCTCGTACGAAGCTATTGTTGCACATCATTGACATGGCTCCATTTGACCCAGATGTCGATCCAATCGAAGAAGCTAAGGCCCTCGTTGAAGAGCTTCGTAAATACGATGAAACACTTTATGAAAAGCCACGTTGGATCGTCATGAACAAAATCGACCTTATTGCAGAAGACGAGCAAGATGCTCGAATCGATGCATTAATCGATGGCTTAGAATTGACTGCAGATGATCGAGTATTTGTGATTTCTGCTGCTACGCGCGAAGGCTGTGAAGAACTTATTAGTGCTATCGCACAGTACGTTGACGATGAACGCCGAAAGGAACATCAATATCTGGGCGATGAACGAGTAGAAGACTTAGATGACGAGAAGTTCGGTGACGAAGTTGAAATGACTCAAGCCTAAAATTTCACTTTTTATCGCTTGCAATAGCGTTACAGTTTCCCTGTAACGCTATTTTTTTGTAATTTTTACTCACAAAGGGCAAAAAATAGCCATTTTTGTCATATTCTTGTCACAATTGTGTCATAGACTTGTCACAACTTTTTTTGGGTTCTCCCAAATTAGTTTCCCTCTCAATAAAAAATCGAGATTCACATGGAATATTATTACATCGCAATACTCTGTTTTTTAGGTTGTCTTGCGGTTTTTGACTTGTTTGTTGGCGTTAGTAATGACGCAGTTAATTTCTTAAACTCTGCCCTTGGATGCCGCATCGCGCGCTTCCGTACAACAATGTGGGTGGCCACATTTGGGGTCTTATTAGGCGCTACCTTCTCCTCTGGCATGATGGAAGTTGCTCGCTCTGGTGTTTTTCATCCCCAAATGTTCACATTTAGTGAAATTATGGTGATCTTTTTTGCTGTAATGATTTCAGACATCATTTTGCTCGACACCTTTAACTCGCTAGGCTTACCCACCTCCACTACCGTTTCTATTGTCTTTGAACTTCTCGGTAGCTCTATTGCTGCAGCGCTAATTAAAATTTATATGGAAGGCGCTTCTTTTGCAGAGGTTTTTAATTACATTAATACAACAAAGTCTTTAGCCATTATTTCTGGTATCTTGATTTCTGTTGTGGTCGCCTTTATCTCTGGCGCAGTCATTCAGTACATCGTACGTTTAATTTTCTCCTTCCACTTTGAAGGTGCTTATCGAAAAATTGGTGGCATCTTTGCTGGCTTTTGCTTAACTGCCATTGCCTACTTCTTGATCATGAAGGGTGCGAAAAGCGCTAGCTTCATGCGCCCAGAGTGGATCGCTTGGATGAATGCAAATACGCTTGTTGTTGTGACAACAATGTTTGTTTCATTAAGCGTTATCTTCCAATTCTTGATGATGGTTTTTAAAGTTAACATCTTCAAGATTGTGATTTTATCCGGCACATTCTCTTTAGCTTTTGCATTTGCTGGTAATGACTTAGTAAACTTTATAGGTGTGCCATTGGCTGCTTTAGATAGCTGGCAACAATGGTCTGCGTCGGGTATCCCTGATCAACAATTTATGATGGATGGTCTGTTAAAGCCCACCCAAACAAATACCTTCTTCTTGTTGGCTGCTGGTTTGGTTATGAGCTTTACGCTTTGGTTCTCCAAGAAAGCGCATCGCGTTTTACAAACCTCTTTGAGCTTATCCTCCCAACAAAGCGATCATGAACTTTTCGGTTCCTCTTTACCTGGCCGTGTAATTGTTCGTGCGGGTATTGGTATGAACAATCTTGTTCACCAAATTATTCCAATGCCCATTCAAAACCGCTTAAATAAGCGCTTTGAACCGCGTGCACTTGAAAAAGATGAGGATCCTCTTCCTTTCGACTATGTGCGTGCATCCGTTAATTTGGTGTTGTCCGCCATTTTGATTGCCTCCGCTACTTCTTTGAAGTTACCGTTATCAACGACCTATGTAACGTTTATGGTGGCGATGGGCTCATCCTTTGCTGATGGTGCTTGGGATCGCGAAACAGCTGTCTATCGTATTTCTGGTGTATTAACTGTTATTAGTGGCTGGTTCTTTACAGCTTTGACGGCTAGTACATTAGCAGGAACAATCTGTGCCCTTATCTTCTTAGGTGGCGGCCCATTGTCGTTCCTTTTAGCCTTGTTTGCTGTCTTCCTTTTGGTTCGTTCTAACCAACGCTTTAAGCGCCAAGAAATGGCTTATAAAGCTGAACGTTCAGTTCGTTATGACAAACCTATGATTCGCGAATTACTTAACCAACGCGTTGGTGAAGAACTCTATACCACAGTCTCTCTCTACAACAGCATCGTTGAGAATTTCTTAAAGGACAATGAATCAGGGTTGCGTCATTGCAAGAATACTGCCAATGAAAACTTCGACCTTTTAACGAAAGAACGAAGCATCTACTATCGGATGTCTCATTCTCGACATAAACCGAATAAGGAAGACTTTGATGCTCGTTATGCTTATTTCCGCACGTACACGAATTTGCGTGAAGTAGGCCGCTCATTACAAAACTTGTCTCGCCTAACTAAGGAACATATTGCTAACCGTCATCGCACCTTCCGTGGTGAACCTGGCCAGGACTTAGCAGATCTTTCTATGTTACTCGTAGAAGTTGTCGGCAACTTTAATGGCAAAGGCGATATTAATGCGTTAAGAAAAAATGCTGTTAAGTTAATGGCACGTACAGAACTCATTCAAGAGAAATTAATGAGAATGGGACCTGACGCTGGTATTTCTTCTCGCGGCTGTGAGCTTTACTTAACTTTCTTGCTCTTTGCACGAGATTTAATTAACCACTATGAAATCATCGCAATGCTTTTACAAAAGCTCAATCACGATGAAAACGAAGAAAAAATTGATTAATACATTTGCCTAGATTTTGGGGAGGTCAAATAAAGTCCTCCCCTTTTTCATACGTGAAAGACTTCAGTTTTGACTTATAATCCAATCATTATGACAAATTCACACTCTTCTCAAATTAGTAGCGTAAAAGCTGCTCTCGCTCCAATTGCAAAAGATATGATCGAAGTTGATCGTATCCTTCATGACGAATTAAAACACAGTCAGAGTCCGATGATTGCGGATGTTGGAGCCTATATCACTGAAGCTGGTGGCAAACGTATGAGACCAGCACTATTAATGCTTATGGCTAAAGCCCTTGGCTATGAAGGTACTTTGCACCAAGAACTTGGCGCAACAATTGAAATGCTTCATACAGCCACATTAATGCACGATGATGTTGTCGATGAAGGTCAAATGAGAAGAGGTCGTCCAACCGCAAATGCCAAATGGAATAATGGTATTGCTGTTTTGGTTGGCGACTTTATGTATACGCGATCATTTCAGATGATGATCAGAATTGGCAATCTTAAAGTCATGGAAGCATTAGCCGGCGCGGCTAATGTCTTAAGTGAGGGTGAAGTGATTCAAATGCAAAATGCACACGATCCCTCTGTCGACGAAACTCGCTACCTTCAAGTTATCGAGAGAAAGACCTCTGTCTTATTTGCGGCAGCTGCAAAAATGGCCTCGGCAATTGCCAATGCTTCACCAGAAGAAGAAAAGTCACTTGTTGACTATACAATGGCCTTAGGCAATGCATTCCAAATTGCAGATGATATTTTGGACTACTTTGGAGATCCTACTCAAAGTGGAAAACAAATTGGTGCTGACTTTGCTGAGGGTAAAGTAACTCTGCCAGTCATTTATGCCTTACAAGAGGCCTCAGAAGAGGATAAGGCCTTTATTGTTGACGCCATCCGTCACGGAAGTGGCGATTTTGATAAGATTTCTGCTATTATTCACGGCACCAATGCTTTGCAGCGTTGCAAAGACCGTGCCAAAGTAGAATTAGAAAACGGAAAAAATGCATTAAATGCAATTTCTCCTTCCATTTTCAGAAATTCTCTGGTACAATTATTATTCTTCGTTGTTGAGAGAGATGTTTAACAATGAAGTGATTTTCGGGGTGTAGCTCAGCCTGGTAGAGTACTACGTTCGGGACGTAGGAGTCGGAGGTTCGAATCCTCTCACCCCGACCAGATTTCAAAAAAGCGATCTTGTTTTCAAGGTCGCTTTTTTATTTTCTCTCAGGGCTTTCCCTATCCTTCACATGCATTCCAACGTATAATTTTTCTCATTGTTATTTTGATTTAGATAAAGGGATTGTATGCCTTGGATTGTTGGCCTCACTGGGGGTATCGGTTCTGGAAAAACTTTGGCTAGTAATGCCTTTGCAGCCTTGGGGGTTCCTGTAATCGATACTGATTTGATTAGTCATGCATTAACTGGACCGAATGGACTAGCTATCGACGCTATTCATCGTGCTTTTGGTGACAGTTTATTCGATGGTGCAGGCCAATTAGATCGAGCCAAAATGCGAGAATTGGTTTTTAAAGATCCTATTCAACGCAAAACACTTGAAAGCATTCTGCACCCATTAATTGCACAAGTAGCTCTTGCTTCAATTTCTCAACACAGTAATGCTCCTTATGTAATTCTTGCTGTCCCGCTCTTAGCTGAAAGCTCTGAATGGCAAAAGCGTTGCGATCGCATCCTTGTTATTGACTGTGAGGTTGAAACACAAATCAATCGTGTTATGAAACGCTCAGGTCTTAGCCGAGAACAAACACAGGCCATTATCATGTCTCAAGCTTCCCGCGAGGCTCGAAAAGCAATTGCTAATGAAGTTATTGTTAATGAGTCGACACCTGAATATGTCATTCAACAAGTCACTCGTTTACATGACTTTTATCTCCAAATGGCCAATCAATCTCCCCAAAATGGAGCGCCTGTATGATTGTTAAATGTCCAACTTGCGGCAAAGCCGTTGAATGGTCTGATAAATTTCCGTTCCGACCTTTTTGTTCTGAACGTTGCAAATTAATTGATTTAGGTGAGTGGGCTAGTGATAGCTACGTTATTCGTAGCGATAGCATGCAAAATTCAGAAAATGAAGCTGATAAACTAGCTCAAAAGCTCTTCTCCTCAATGCCTGAGGAAAAGAGCAAAACCAATAAAGACTAAATTTTTTCTATCCAACCATGCGCCCCATGTGGGCGCAAATATTTTTCATTATCTATGCGAACATTACTCAAATAGATTGGCATGGGATTGTCCATGAGAAGACGTTCCCAGGCACTTGATCCTACGCGAACAAATTCTGGTGCCCATGCAAATAACACACCTGCCTTTTCATACAAAGACCAATCTTCAGGGTAAGCAGGCCCTGCAATATTTTCATGTTTTGCTAAAGCCAGATCTTCTGGTGTCTCCAAGTAAACACCATCTGAACTTTGTTGAATCACTTCATCACATTTAGCAGATACCCAAATACTCTTTACACCAAAACGTTTCAATTCAGAGCGCCAAAACTCAATTTCTGATGCATTTTTGACCCCAAGCATGGCTGCATCAAAACAACGCCCTTCATGAGCTTCTAAACCCTTTAAAACACTTTCTTTATCACTTTCTAAGCGTAACCAATGCTTGGGTAAAGACAACCAACGAGCAATTGGTTTTGTTGCCGGTAACATTGGCTCTGGCCACTCATCTAAATTAAAAAAGCCGAATGATTGTTTTTCCAATGACTTTGGTTCCGAACTCCAATCCCAGCAACGTAAAAAGTGAAGTTTGACGTAAGCGTGCGGATAATCGTGTGTCACAGTGACCCACGGAGAGCTCGTGTGAACCTTCATACCCAACTCTTCTTTCATCTCGCGAACAAGTGTTGCATGAGGAGTTTCTCCAAACTCCATTTTTCCACCAGGAAACTCCCACCAACCTGAATACACCTTGCCTTCAGGACGAGAACTAATCAAACATTGTCCCTGTTCATTAAATAAAATCCCACAAGAGACCAAAGTCACAGGGCGTGAGGCTTGTGTCATAAAAATACCCTTTCTAGTCAATCGAAAAAGAGGCGCTTTATTGCGCCTCTTTTTGGTTTATTGATTAGTCAATGTGACCGTGGCAATTTTTAAATTTCTTACCGGAGCCACAAGGACACGGTGCATTGCGAGATACACCTCTCCAATCCACCTTATCGAGTTCAACACCGTACGGAGACATACCAGTAAAGGAAAGCTCATTTCCTTCATCGTCATGAACGGTGGGTGCAGCCTTGTCTTCTTGAGCTACCGCATTTTGCTCAGCGGTCTCGGCTGCAGCCTGCGCTTGAGCCAACATCTGAGCCTGAGCTTCTTGGGCTAAACGCTGTTGCTCTTCAGCTTCTTCACGTGTTTGAACATGAACTGTCATGAGCACACGCATAACATTTTCGCGCACACGATCTAGAAGCGTTTCAAACATGGCAAAGGCTTCACGCTTGTACTCTTGCTTCGGTTGCTTTTGTGCATAACCACGCAAGTAAATTCCTTGGCGTAAAGCATCCAAAGCAGTAATATGAGCACGCCAAATGTGATCTAATACCTGTAACGTAACTTGACGGGCAAAGTCTGACATTGCTTGAGCCCCAGCAATCTCAACCTTTTCATTGAAGACGCGATCAACTTCGGCAATCAAAGCGGATAACAAGTCTTCATCAGTAATTGAGTTGCTCTTTTCGAGCATATCTTCAAAGTCAATGCTAATGCCCCATTCGGTCTCAAGCACAGTCTTCAAACCCTTGAGGTCCCATTGCTCTTCCACGGTATCTGCGGGAACATGAGCACGGAAAAGATCAGTGAAAAGACCGTGACGTAAACTTGTCACCATTTCACTCATATCTTGACTTTCAAGAATTTCATTACGTAAACGATAGATTTCTCGACGTTGATCATTTTGAACGTCGTCAAACTCAAGTAATTGCTTACGAATATCGTAGTTACGTCCTTCAACCTTACGTTGAGCGCTTTCAATCATACGAGAAAGCATATTAGACTCAATGGCTACGCCATCCTCTAACTTCAACTTATCAGCAATTGCGCGCATGCGATCACCACCGAAAATGCGCAACAACGGATCTTCCATAGATAAGTAGAAGCAAGAAGAACCCGGGTCGCCTTGACGGCCTGCACGACCACGCAATTGATTGTCAATACGACGGGATTCGTGACGCTCACTACCAATAATGCGCAAGCCACCGGCCTGTACAACCTTATCGTGATCTTGCTGCCACTCCGCACGCATCTTTTCGATCTGAGAAGCCTTTGCTTCTTCAGAAAGGTCAGGATTTTGACGAATAGCATCAATAATCTTATTGATACCACCACCCAACACAATATCAGTACCACGACCTGCCATGTTTGTGGCAATCGTCACCATACCTGGGCGACCTGCTTCAAGAACAATCTGTGCTTCTTTCTCATGCTGTTTTGCATTCAAAACATTGTGAGCAATTCCTTCACTCGTTAACAATTGACTTAAAGCCTCTGAGTTTTCAATTGAAGTTGTCCCCAACAGTACCGGCTGTTCTCGTTTTGAACACTCTTTAATGTCTTCTACAATCGCACGATACTTTTCCTCAACAGTACGGAAAACCTTATCTTGTTGATCATCACGAATCATCTTTCGATGAGTTGGAATCACCACAGTTTCTAAGCCATAAATGTCTTGGAATTCGTAGGCTTCCGTATCGGCCGTCCCCGTCATACCTGACAGCTTGTCATACATCCGGAAATAATTTTGGAAAGTAATAGAGGCAAAAGTTTGGTTTTCTTGATTGATCTTAACGCCTTCTTTGGCCTCGACAGCTTGGTGTAAACCTTCAGACCAACGACGACCTGGCATCAAACGGCCAGTAAATTCGTCCACAATAACAATTTCACCATTCTGAACTACATAGTGTTGGTCACGCTTAAACAATGCATGAGCTCGTAAGCTAGCCTGCAAATGATGCATCAAAATAATATTTTGACCAGAATATAAACTTTGACCTGGAGGAATCATTCCGCGCTCGGTCAAAATTTGCTCAATATGCTCATGTCCGGCTTCAGAAATATAAACTTGGTGAGCCTTTTCATCGACCCAGTAGTCGCCCTCACCATCTTCTGTTGCTTGGCGAGTTAAAAGCGGAGGAATTTCATTGATTTGGGCATAAAGATCGGTGTTGTCATCTGCGGGACCAGAGATAATCAACGGTGTGCGAGCTTCGTCAATCAAAATGGAGTCCACTTCGTCAACAATAGCGTAAGCTAAACCACGTTGACGACGATGATTAATATCGTACTCCATGTTGTCACGAAGATAATCAAACCCAAATTCGTTATTTGTACCGTACGTAATATCTGCTGCGTAGGCTAAAACTTTTTCCTCATTGGGTTGCTGACTATAAATCGTTCCAACACTCAAACCTAAGAAATTGTATAAACGTCCCATCCACTCAGCATCGCGTCGAGCCAAGTAGTCATTAACCGTCACAACATGGACGCCCTTGGCTGGTAAGGCATTTAAATACACTGCCAACGTAGCTGTTAAGGTTTTACCTTCGCCAGTTCGCATTTCTGCAATTTTTCCATCGTTTAGTACCATCCCACCAATCAATTGGACATCATAGTGGCGCATACCCATCACACGAACACTGGCTTCTCGAACTACAGCAAATGCTTCAGGCAACAAGGCATCTAACGTTTCACCTTTTGCTAAACGATCGCGGAACTCTTGAGTTTTAGCTTGGAGTTGCTCATCGGAGAGCGCCTTCATGGAATCTTCTAATTTATTGATCGTGGCGCATTGACGACGATATTGTTTAATTAAGCGATCATTGCGACTGCCGAAAATTTTGGTTAAAAGCTCAGAAAACATCTTTAATACCTTAATCCTGTCCCTGGACAAGCCAGACTACAGATCCAGAAAGCTACAGCAAAACTGCTCACTGTCCCTTTCGTTGTACAATCAATAACGATAAATTATCGCACATTAATAGGGCTTTTTTTGATCAAAGATTGACTCAAAACGTAAGGGATTTTCTCTGTTTTTTCTTAGAATTCTCATTCATGGGGAGCAAAGTGAAAGACTTTCAAAATTTTCAACAAGTTTTAAGCGCACAGCGCTCGGATTCTTTTTTGAAAATGGAGCTCGATAGTGCTCGCTTAAAAACATTAATCGCTCGCGCCTGTGTCAGTAAAGGCCTTCGTATTGATATTATCAACGCCACTCATATTGCTCGGGAAGCCCGTGGGATTACAATCAATACACTAACGCCGACGATGGCAAATCGCCTCAAGCAAATTCAGCCTACAATTGAAAAAACACTGTTTGATGCTGGAATCACTGAACCAATTTTGGCGATTCGTAGCGGAAAGGTCACTCTTTTAACTCAGAGTACTTCTTATCCAAAGGATGAGCCGAGAATTGCCCCTAGCTATGCGGCCGATCAAGTTATGGCTCAGGCTCAGGAGGCTCGAGATGAAGATGTCAAAAAATGCCTTGAGCGTTTAGCTCAAGCCCTACGACATTAAGGTTTAATTGGATAGATTGGAATAGTCTTTCGGTCCTGAAGATCGTAAATTTTTTCTAATTGAAGAACCAAAAGCGACATATTAACGGGAGTTTTGACTGAGCCTTCTCGTTCTCGGTAAATAACACCAAACTGATCTACCGAAAATGCACCATATCTCAAATAGCCAGCCACCTTTTGCATTGCATCTATAGCCTTAGGATGCTGACGTTGATATGCTCTGAGCAACTTATGAACCCGATCGTCTTTACTCAACTCAATAGCTCTATCTTGTTCCTGAAACACAACAGGATCTAAGCGCTTTTCCTGTGGCGCTGTCGTACAGGCACTCAAAGTAAAAGCGCTCAGCATGCACGCTATCGCTAAGCGCTTTACGGACTTACAATGCATTGGCTCTCTCAAGATCGAAGTCTGTTGGCCATTGCGTATCATCAAATGTCGCCCATTCCCATGCGGTAGGATCTGCCAATAAAGCCCGAAGCAAAACATTATTTAAACCGTGGCCAGACTTAAACGCACTATAACGAGCTAATAAAGGATGACCAAGAACGTACAAATCCCCCATAGCATCCAAAATTTTATGTTTCACAAACTCGTCTTGAGCTCGTAATCCATTTGGATTTAGAATTTTGGACTCATCCATCACAACTGCATTTTCAAGGGTTCCGCCCTGAGCTAAGCCAATTGAGCGAAGCATCTCAACATCCTGCACGAAGCCAAAAGTACGTGCTCTTGATACAGCGCTTTTATAAGTAGTCTTTGCTAAATCGACTTCCGTAAATTGAACCGTAGAGTCGATTGCCGGATGACCAAAATTGATAGAGAACGCAAGTTTAAAACCTTCATGAGGTTCCAACATCGCCCACTTATCACCGTCAACAACCTTAATAGGCTTTAATACTCGAACAAAACGTTTGGGGGCATCTTGTTCTACCACACCAGCGGCTTGAATCAAAAACACAAAACTAGCACCTGAGCCATCCATAATAGGGATCTCAGATGCATCAACATCTACATAGCAATTATCAATTCCAAGTCCATTTAATGCACTCATTAAATGTTCAATTGTTGAAATTTTTACTTGGCCCTCATTAAGGGTCGTTGCCATACGAGTGTCATTAACACGCGTTGCCTCTGCTGGCATAACAACTGGGGGATCTAGATCCACTCGCGTATAGATAATGCCCGTATCAGGGGCTGCAGGGCGTAATGTAAGACAGACTTTTTGACCTGAGTGCAATCCAATACCAACCATTTTTAATGGTTTTTTCAGTGTTCTTTGCTTAAGCATAATGATCACGCTTCATTGGCAATAATAATTTCGTATTTAACACCGATTAGCACGAAAGCACAACCGGATTCATTAGAAGATATAGAGACGTTTTGCGCCGAATAATCGGCGCAAAACAAAGAATTTTAGTTTGATCTATTAATTACTTACCATCTCGACGGCTTGACCACCAATTGGTCGGAGCCCATTCTCGAGTTTCCGTCTCTTCTGAAGGCTTTTCTTCAGCAGGACTAAATGGCATAGGTGCTGGCTCTTCAGCTTCCTCTTGAGGTTTTACCGCTTCACCAGATTGAGCTGACGCAGTCGGTTGCATCACATTTGGCGCCGGCTGCCCAGAAGGCATCGGTGAACTTTGTTGTTGAACCGGCATATCCCAGATGTTTGTCGAGGGAGCCGGCTTAACTGGAGCTGGTTGCACAGGAGCTACTGGACTAACTACTGGAGCAACAGTAGGCATGGCTGGTGCTGCGACAGGCTTAGCAGAGGGTTGTGCCCACACAGGACGCTCCTCTTCCTTCTTCTCTAATGGTGGCACAACGTGATCAGCTCCACCATCCAAACCAGTTGCAACCACCGTAACTCGCATCGAATCACCCATGCTGTCATCGTAGGCTGAACCGTAAATCACTTGAGCGCCCTTAGCTGTGAAGTTCGTAATGATATTCATCACAGTCTTGGTTTCTTTCATCTTCATGCTTTCTTCGCTAGCAGTGATGTAAACCAACACACCACGAGCACCGTTAAGCGTCACCCCTTCAAGTAACGGGCAAGCAACTGCGTTCTCTGCTGCAATACGGGCACGATCCGGACCTGAGGCAATGGCCGAACCCATCATAGCCGTACCGCGTTCGCTCATGACTGTACGAAGATCTTCGAAGTCAACACCAATCAAACCCGGCGTTTGAATAATTTCAGTGATTCCGGCGCAAGCCTTGAAAAGAACATCATCTGCAGCTGCGAAGCATTCACTGACGGAGGCATCTTCACCTAATTCATCTTCCAACTTATCATTGAGAATCACGATTTGGCTATCCACTGCCTCTTTCAAGCGCAACAAGCCTTCCTCAGCACGTTGCATACGACGAGCCCCTTCATAGCTAAAGGGTTTTGTCACAACGGCTACAGTCAAGATGCCCATTTCTCGTGCAATCTGGGCTACAACAGGTGCAGCACCCGTACCCGTACCACCACCCATACCAGCAGTGATGAATACTAAATTGGCACCTTGCAATAATTCACGAATTCGATCTTTTGATTCGATGGCGGCCTGCTCGCCTACCTCAGGATGGGCTCCTGCACCCAAACCAGTTTTACCAATTTGAAGTGTTGCATGTGCGCGAGAACGGGATAAGGCGGTGTAGTCAGTATTAATTGCAATAAATTCAATACCCTGAGCACCACGCTCAATCATGTGTTCTACGGCGTTACCGCCACCACCACCCACGCCAACAACCTTAATAACGGTTTGACGCGGTTCATCATTGACTACATCGAACATAGGAATCTGCCTCCAAAACCAATCCTAATATTATCGCCGAAAACCCATTATTTTGGCTATATAAAATCGTAAGAATTTCTCAATTTCTTCTTGATTCATCAAGAAAAAACGTATTCTGCATACGTTAGTATTGACCTATGAAAAACTCTTTTGCGAAACGCTTAATTTTCGCTGCAAGCGTATCGTCTGAAGTACCTTCATCTTTATCGTCTTCGCCCAACATAAAACGTCGTGCCTCGTATGCAACCAACCCCATCACCGCACTTTCTCTAGGCGAATTTAATCCAACGCATCCGTCACCATCATAACTAGAACGCCCACGTCGGGTAGAAAAAGTTTCACGGTACGGCCCCGGGACATCGGCAAATAGATCATCGATTCCCATCATTAAAGCCGTACCCCCAGTCAAAACAACACCTCCTGGAAGAGTGTTATAGGGATAATTATCTCCCTGACAGGTATACCAACCATTGATGTAAAGAATTTTGCCGACTTCTACGACTAACTCCCCTACACGTTGTCGTGCCACATGGGATAGTTCAAATTTATTGAATGATTTAGCTTCATTTTCTTGACCAACCGTCAATAAAATTTGCTTCTGATCATCATCATGGAGACGCAAGTCCAAACGCATTTTCACTTTTTCCGCATCTGCTATTGGACAGTGCATGTATCCAGCCAAGCGTTCCGTAATCATTCGACCACCAAAATTCAGAGTATGGGTAAATCTAGGATGGCCCCCTTTGAAAACAACAATGTCTGTGGTTTCTGCTCCAATATCGAGCAAGACCACTCCCATTTGGCGTTCTTCTTCGGTTAATACTGAATATCCGCTTGCCCAACCTTCTGGCAAGACCGTTGAAACATCTAAATTCGTACGATTAATTAACTGAATTCTATTAACAGCATTAACTGCACTAGCAACTGCCGAATGCAGGTGAACAGACAAGCGAGACCCTTTAACTCCTAAAGGATTTTCAATAGCTTGCTCTTCAGTTTGATCATCAATTCTGAAATAAAGACGTTCAGATTTAATTAAGCGCTCTTCTTCATGAAGCTCTAATGCATCTTCTGCTCGCTCCGTGACTTTTTTCATGTCATCGAGCGTTACAACAGCCCCTGGTAGAGGCAACTCTGCAGTTGAATTGCGGCCTGTCACTGGCTTGCCTGAAATTGTTGTACTGATGCGCCCTAAAGAAGTTCCTTTAAAATTCGAAGTCCGAACAGCCTCCTCTAAAGCCTCATTGAGTCTTTCTAATAATCTTTCTGAATTATTAATGCTTCCAGCACGAATACCTTCGGACTCTGCTCGTCCGTGACCAAGCACCTTATAGGATCCATCGGCAAACACTTCTGCCAAGACCACAATAATTTTGCTAGATCCAATATCTAATGCGGTAACCTGAATGGATTTATTGGCGAGTTCTTTCATTGTCTATACTGTTCCGCAACAGCCTCTGCTGCACGACGACGGTTAGCGTTAGAGCGATAACGTTTTAAAGTTTTTTCCGGCAATGTAGCCGAAAATGCATTTTCATAACGAGCATCAATGCTTGCTGGCGGTCCTTTCATCAAGGCCTGCACTTCATCATATTGCACAATAACGACGGCAAATCGATCTTCCAAAGTCCAGTTTTCTCTCTCTGTCCCTAACTCAATTCTCGTTGGTGGAATATCTTTTGAAGCTATTGCTAAAGTCCAACTATCTCTATCCGTAACGCTTAACTCTGTTACACGTGCGTCAGGCTTTACAGTCCTTAGCATTTGGCTAAAGCGTTTGTATCGACGAGTTAGTTCCTTAACCATGTCTGCACGGCCAAAAAACTCAGGCAATGCCATGGGATTATCTGCTTCCTCTGGATTAGCAGCAAACAATACCCCATCAACAGAAACCAACCGGCCATCCTCCCATAGCGCTAAAGCCCTGTGCTCTTTAATTTCAATACGAATACGATCTGGCCAAACTTTGTGCACACTGACATCTTTTACCCATGGAGCGCTTAAAGCAGCTTGGCGAATGGCATTGATATCAATATCAAAAAAATTACCCGATATTGTGTTACCCAAGGACCGTTTAAAGTGCACTGTAGAGATATGAGATGTTTCGCCCTCAAGTTCGACGGCTTTGATTTCAAAAAGTGAAATCAAGTAGTGGGGAAAACTACTGACAGCGACTGCTGCCAGTAGAAATGCTATCCCCAAACCGATCAGAAACTTGCGAACAAGCTGCTTCATACAAAGAAACTTTAACGATCCTTGTTATCTAACGATGCTTGACTGAGCACTTCCAAGACGAGGTCTTGATAGCTCAAACCGATCTTGCTGGCTGCCATTGGCACTAAGGAGTGACTCGTCATACCGGGAGAGGTATTCATTTCCAATAAGACAAAGCGTCCATCCTCTGTCAACATCACGTCAATACGGCTCCAGCCACGGCCACCTAAAACTCGATAAGCACGTTCACACATCTTACGAATTTCTTCGGCTTGCTCTTCAGGCAACTGAGCCGGGCATTCGTAACGAACACATGTAGTGAAATACTTATTCTGATAATCGTAATCACCCTCAGGAGCCACGATTTCAATAATTGGCAAGGCACGAGCCGTCTGAGCTGGCCCCAATACCGCAACGGTCAACTCACGACCATAAATACGCTCTTCAACCAAAACGTGAGGATCTAAGTTACTAGCTTTATTGACAGCCTCTTGCAACTGCTCCGGTGTTGCATTTTCTAACTTTGTCAAACCGATGCTTGAGCCCTCGTGTGCAGGCTTTACAACTAAATTACCACCCAATGACTGAATAACTAAACTCATATCATCGTCCTTGGTAACAGTTATACCATTTGGCACAGGAACACCGGCCGCACTCCAAACTCGTTTAGTCATAGCCTTATCAATAGCAATAGAGCTCGAACGAACGCCCGGACCTGTATAGGGAATATTGAGGTACTCCAAAACACCTTGAATCGTACCGTCTTCTCCAAAACGTCCATGCAAAGAAATCATGGCACGATCATATTGTCCCTTCTCTAATTCTGACAATGATTGTTCTTGGGGATCAAAGCGAGTGACGTCAACACCTGCATCAACCAAGGCATCGTAAACCCCTTTACCACTCATCAAAGATACTTCTCTTTCGCTAGAGCGTCCACCCAACAAGACAACAACCTTACCCAATGATGCTGGATCAAAAGGTTTTTTCGTTTCGTTTGCCATAACAACTTACCTCAACAATTAACAATGGCTTAATTTATATTCTTTTTGCAATCGTACGGGAACCTGGCCAACACTACCTGCTCCCATTGTGACGACAATATCATCTGGCTTTGCCAACTTAAGAATTGCTTCATCCATTTCCATTGGCGTATCAACAAAAACCAAGTCTGTAGTCCCAATTAAACGGATTGCACGAGCCAAAGCTCGTCCATCTGCTCCATGAATAGGTGCCTCACCTGCAGGATAAACATCCGCTAACACTAAAGCATCCACGCTAGAGAGTACTTTGACAAAATCTTCGAAGCAATCTCGAGTGCGAGAGTAACGATGTGGTTGGAAAGCTACTAAAATTCGCTTGCCTGGATAGGCCCCTCGAACGGCCTCTAAAGTAGCTTGCATCTCATGAGGATGGTGACCGTAGTCATCAATCAGTCGGAAAGAACCACCTTCTGGTAAAGCAATATCCCCGTATTGAGTAAAGCGACGTCCCACACCGTTAAATGTTTCTAACCCTTGAGAAATTGCCTCATCACTAACGTCTGCTAATGTAGCAATCGCAATCGCAGCCAAAGCATTGCGAACATTGTGCATGCCCGGCAAATTTAAACGAACCGGCAGTGGAGCGTGACCTTTACGCAAAACCGTAAACGTCATCTGAGTACCTTCGGCCTTTACATCAATAGCTCGTACATCAGCCTCTTCGCATAAACCATAACTAATAATTTCTCGTGGCACACGAGGCGCCATCTTTCGAACATTATCATCATCAAAGCACAAAACGGCCTTGCCGTAAAATGGTAAGCGAGTCAAAAAATCAATAAAAGCTTGCTCTAACTTTTCATACTTATGATCATATGTATCCATATGATCTTCATCGATATTGGTCACTGCAGCAATGACTGGAGACAAGCATAAGAACGAAGCATCAGACTCATCTGCCTCAGCAACAATAAACTCACCACGACCTAAACGGGCGTTTGATCCAGCACTATTTAATCGTCCACCGATCACAAACGTAGGATCTAAATTTCCGGCAGCCAATAAGCTTGCCACTAAAGAGGTTGTGGTGGTTTTGCCATGAGCGCCAGCAATAGCAATTCCGCTTCTAAAACGCATTAATTCTGCCAACATTTGAGCTCTTGGCACCACAGGAATGCGCAACTCTCGAGCTGTGACCACCTCTGGATTATCAGCCTTAATAGCGGATGAAACGACAACCACATCCGCTCCATGAACATTGCGTCCATCATGTTGATGATAAATTGACACTCCTAAGCTTTCTAAACGCTCAGTAGCTGCATTGGTAGCCATATCAGAACCCGTTACACGGTAGCCCAAAGTAACAAAAACTTCAGCAATACCGTTCATACCAGTACCGCCAATGCCAACAAAGTGAATACGATTAATTGCGAATTTCATGAAATGCCCTCGGCGCTTCTAAGGAGCACCTGACCCTCAGACGAGAAACTTAATTTAGTCTGATAATTTTAAGCAATCAAAAGACTTTCTGTCCTAGATAAATTGAAACGCTATTTTGCTAAACGTTCTATCGTGTCTGCTACTGCTTTTGCCGCATCAAGATGAGCCAATTTTTGAGCATTTTTTGCAATTTCTAATAATCTTTCTCGACTCAAGCCATTGAGCTTTTCATACAATATTTGTGCAGTTAAATCTTTTTGATCTAGCAAAATACCGGCATCATGCTCTTGCATATACCGAGCATTCCCTAATTGATGTTGAGTGGTCGAAACAACAAAAGGTACTAAAATAGCAGGAATTCCACCTGCAGTTAACTCGCTAATCGTTGTCGCACCAGCACGACACACTACAACATCAGCCCTTGCATAAGCGGCTGCCATATCATCAATAAAGTTAACAACTTCAGCCTCAATGCCTAGCTCTCGATATGTTTGCTTGACATTTTCAACTGCGTTTTTCCCGCATTGATGTGTTACTGTCGGACGATCCTTTTCATCGAAAAGTGCTAACGCTGCCGGGACGGTTTCATTCAATACCTTAGCTCCCAACGAGCCACCGAAAACCAATAAGTGTTTTTTTCCAATTCGACCAGAATATCGTTTCTCGGGCGAGGGTAATTGAATAATTTCTTGACGAACTGGGTTGCCAGAAACAATGGCTTTTTTGCCAGCGCGTTGAGCACACTCACCATCAAAACCACACATCACGGCTTGTGCAACAGGCATAACAACACGCACACTCATTAAACTACCTGCATCACAATTCATCATGACTAAAGGCTTGCCCTCAGCACGGGCACCAAATGCTGCTGGTACTGCAATATACCCACCAGTAGAAAACACAGCATCAGCATCACGTCCATCAATAATACTTTTAGCCTTAAAACATGACTTCACCAACTTCAATGCACCCTTGACTGCATGAGCCAGCCCTTTACCTCTCATGCCAGTGAAATCCAATGCATCAAACTCAATTCCACGTTGACCAACTAATCGACCTTCCATGCCAACAGGAGTGCCTATCCAAGAGACAGTCCAACCGCGCTTTTTCATCTCTTCAGCAACAGCCAACCCTGGCATAACATGACCACCAGTACCCGCTGCTGCAATGATTAAATGTTTATGATCACTCATTCTCTTCTCCGTTTACCACGCATCAATAGGCGGTTTTCATAGTCAACACGAATTAGTAATGCCAAAGCACATAACGTAATTACCACAGAGGAACCACCATAGCTCACCAGAGGTAATGTCAAACCTTTCGTCGGAAAGACGCCAATAGCGACACCAATATTAATAATGGCCTGCACCCCAATCCATACGCCAACACCTTGAGCCACCAGACCCGCATACACCAAGTCCAGACGGACAGCTTGACGACCTATTTCAAATGCTCGGCGTACCAGCCAATAAAACAAAAGTAAAACAATCGTAAATCCGACAAGACCGCACTCTTCTCCGATAACTGCCAAAATAAAGTCGGTATGAGCTTCCGGCAAATAATGCATTTTTTCAACACTCGCCCCTAATCCCACACCAAATATTTCGCCTCGACCAAAAGCAATTAAAGAATGGGTCAACTGGTATGCCTTACCCATCTGATTTTCAGCATCCCACGGATTAAGATAGGCAAAAACACGAGCAGTACGCCAGGGTGATAACACCACAGACAGTACGATTGTCGTCACAAGAAAAGTACCAAGCGTGAAAATAATTTTCCAACTCAGTCCGCCTAAAAAAACAATTCCAATGACGATGCTAGCAATCACTACAGTCGCACCTAAGTCTGGTTGCAACGCTAATAAACAGGCTACTGCTCCGACATAACCTAACACTGGCAAAAGACCACGCGTATAGGAATGCATATAGACCTGACGATCTATCGTAAAGCGAGCAATCACAAGAATCGAAACGAGCTTGACCAACTCAGAAACTTGTAAATTGATGGGGCCAAATCCAATCCATCGAGTTGCACCATTCACACTTTTTCCCAATCCTGGCACAAACACTAGAACAAGACACAGAATTCCCAAGACTGCCATGTGATAACTCACACGATCCCAGTTATTAATTGGTACCTTAAATACACAAAATCCAGCAACTAACCCAACAAGAATATAAATAATTTGCCGACTAACAAAATAGTATTCACTGGTTTGATACTTAGGAGAGTCAGCCAGAGAAATCGATGCTGAATAAACCATCACAGCCCCAATGACTAAAAGAGCTACGATTGTTCCAAGCAAGGAAAAATCCACACTAGAGACAGAACCAAAAGTTCTTCGGCCCTGTCCCCAAGTTTCTGTCGGAGTTGTTTGAGTTTTTAATAACTCTTTGAGATTAAATGACATTCAATTCACTATGAAGACTTCAAAAGTGAACGGGCACTTTCGATAAAGATTTCACTGCGTTGAGCATAATCTCGGAACATATCCCAACTAGCACAAGCTGGAGACAGTAAAACATAGTCTCCTTGTTGAGCCATTTCTGCACACATCTTTACAGCCTCAGGCAAGCTTTGTGCCCTCAACACAGGATATGATGCACCAGACAAAGCCTTTTCAATCATTGGAGCATCACGACCAATCAAAACAGCACCACGTGCATGAATGGCCATGGATTGAGCAATCGGAGAAAAGTCCTGTCCCTTGCCATCACCACCCAAAATTACAACCATTTTTTTGCCTGTAGCACCTAATCCCTGCAAAGCTGCTACGGTTGCTCCAACATTCGTGCCTTTACTATCGTCTATGTAATCCACTCCGTTGACTGTTAATGCATATTGCACTCGATGAGCCTCACCCGTATAAGCAGACAAAGCTCGAAGAGCATCAGATAAAGGTAATCCTGCCGCATGAATTAAAGCTAATGCAGCCAAAGCATTCATTGTATTGTGACGCCCACGAATATTTAATGCTTGTTCTGGCATCAATCGTTGTAAGAGTGAACCTGGCAATACCTTACGTTTGGATAAAGCAATTGAGTCGTCCTCGTTGTAAGCCAGCCACAAAAGATTATCTTCTTGAACCAATCCCCATTGATTCGGACCTACTGGTTCAGACTCTCCAAAGGTACTCACTCGCGCACCATTAGCGTACCCCATAACCAAATCGTCATCTCGATTTAAAACACGAACGGTTTTATCTGACTGAAAAATATGGGCCTTAGCATCCATATAGCCTTGCATTGAACCATGCCAATCCAAATGGTCTTGGGTAATATTCAACAATGCCGCAGCATTTGGCTCTAAAGAGTGAGTGGATTCCAACTGAAAACTCGATAACTCCAACACCCAGACATCAGGCAACTTACCAGCTTCTAAATAACGATCTAACTCACGCACAGCATTAGGACCAATATTGCCTGCTGCCACAGCGAGCTTACCACTGGCTTGAGCCATCTTTGTTGTTAAAACCGTTGTAGTTGTTTTGCCATTGGTACCTGTAATAGCCAACACAATCGGATTGTATTGTTGCTGTTCTTTAAGTTCTGAGAGCTCACGAGCAAATAATTCGATTTCCCCAAACCAAGGTAAATTTTGTCGCTTTGCCTCTTCGATAATAGAAGCTGCTTCTGAGTAATAGGGAGATATACCCGGAGAAATCACAACAAATTCAGCTTCACAAACTGCTTCCTTGGCCTGAGCAATAGTCTTAAAAGAAAAACCGGGCAATGCTTTTAAACGCTCCAAAGAAGGTGGCGCCTCTCGCGTATCAGTACCAATAATGTCATAACCACGCTTAATGAGAAAGTGGATACAAGCTTCCCCTGAAGCTCCTAAACCAATAACTAAAGCCTTACTCATTGCCCTATTCCTCAATTAACGAATCTTTAACGTTGACAAGCCAATCAATACCAAAATGAAGGTGATAATCCAGAAACGCGTAACGACTTGCGTCTCCTTCCATCCCTTGAGTTCAAAGTGGTGATGAAGTGGTGCCATCAAGAAAATTCGACGACCTCCTGAATAACGGAAGTAAGTGGTCTGAATCATGACGGAGAGGGTTTCAACAACAAAAATACCACCCATAATAGCCAATACAAATTCTTGTCGCGTGATAACAGCAACCGTCCCCAATGCACCACCTAACGCTAGTGCACCAACATCACCCATAAAAACTTGAGCAGGATGAGCGTTGAACCACAAAAAAGCTAACCCGGCCCCAGCTAGTGCCGCGCATATAACAACCAACTCACCCGCTCCAGGAATATAGGGAAAGAGCAAATAATGAGCAAAGTCGTGTCGGCCCACCACGTAAGCAAAGATGCCTAAAGCGCTACCAACCATTGCACAAGGCAAAATAGCTAAACCATCCAAACCATCAGTCAGGTTCACTGCGTTACTTGTACCTACAATCACGATATAGGTCAAAATCACAAAACCAAAGATTCCAAGAGGGTAAGCAAAATGCTTAAAGAAAGGAATAATCAAGTCTGCTTGTGAAGGCATTGTCAAAGGAAACCCAGACTGAACCCAACCGACAATCATATCTAACACATGAATATTGGTCGGAACTGAAATAGCAAACGCCAAATAAACAGAAGCCAAACCTCCAATCAATGAAAGCCAGCCAAATTTTTCTCGAGCACTCATACCTTTGGGGTCATGATGCACCACCTTACGATAGTCATCAATCCAACCAACTGCCCCAAAACCCAATGTTACAAAAAGCACTACCCAAACAAATCGATTACTCAAATCCATCCACAATAATGTTGAGAGGGCTATAGAAATCAAAATGAGTACCCCGCCCATGGTTGGCGTGCCGTCTTTGACCAAATGAGTCTTTGGTCCGTTATTTCTCACAGCTTGGCCAACCTTCATAGCCTTAAGATAACGAATCGTAGCTGGTCCAGCTGCAAAACCAATAAATAAAGCCGTCAAAGCAGCCATCACGGCCCTCAAGCTTAAATAGTTAAAAACTTGAAATGCTCGGATGTCCTCACCCAACCATTGAAAAAATGCCAATAACATTCTTATATTCCTTTCTTAAGCTTTCTGGCACTTAGAGGCCTCGATTAAAGCTTTTACAGCTAAATCTAGGCGCATACTGTTGGAACCCTTAACCGAAATAGAACGATAACGGTCCTTAATTTCCAACAACTTTTCAAGAAACTCCGCTCTATCCGCAATCCAGTAAGCCTCCGCTTGAGGTTTTAATGCGTGAAATTTCTCGTAAGCAGCTTTCATGGCTTGACCGGTTGCTATGAACCCGTCAATACCTTTTTGTACTGCATAATTAGCAATCTCTTCATGATATTGCTTTGACTTATCACCTAACTCCAACATATCAGCAGCCACTAGTAAACGCGGCCCTGACAAGCTCGCTAAGATATCAATGCTTGCTCGCATACTATCGGGGTTGGCATTATAAGCATCATCGATAAGTGTAAGGTGAGGCATTTCTATAACAGCCCCTCTCCCTTTGATTGGCTCAAAAGCCTCAAGACCCTTCACAATCGTATCAAGCGACAAACTTAACGACAAAGCCACTGCCGTTGCACCTAGTGCATTTCTGAAGTTATGTTCACCTCGGCACTTCAAATGCGCCAGGAAGCTCCCTGCTGGGGTTTTTACCTGAACATCCATCCCATGACGTGTTGATGTCATGGTTCCACTCACATCTGCTTCATGAGATAAACCAAAAGTCATGATTTGGCTATCATGAGCCATGTCTAGCCAAATGTCTTTACACGCATCATCACAAGGAATAACCGCCGTTCCTGAAGGCTGCAAATGAAGGAAAATCTCACCATTTTCATGTGCAGTTGCTTCGACTGTTTGCATGAATTCTTGATGCTCACGCTGAGCATTTGTCACAATGGCTACACGTGGTTTAACCATCTCAGACAAGTAGCGCATCTCACCTACGTGATTCATACCTGTTTCGATAACAGCTGCCTCATGTTGCTCTCTCAAACGCCATAACATCAAAGGCACACCAATATCATTGTTGAGATTGCCTTGTGTAGATAATGATTTTTCTCCGTATTGAGCTCTGAGAATCGAAGCAATCATTTGCGTTGTGGTCGTTTTACCGTTACTGCCTGCTACCGCAACCATGCTTAAAGATTGCTTACCACGCCAATAACTTGCTGTCATTCCAAGTGCCAATTTCACATCTTTAACAATGATTTGCGGTAAAGGACAATACACTTCATGATCAACGACTAAGGCCACAGCTCCTGCTTGCATTGCTTGCATAACAAAGTCATGAGCATCAAAGCGTTCACCCTTTAATGCAAAAAAGAGAGTGCCGTCCGTAACCGTTCGAGTATCTGTAGAAACAGAGGAAAATGCAACATCACTACCGATAAACTTAGCTCCTGGCAGTAGATCGGCCAAGTACTTAACTCTCATCAGTGCATCCTTTGGCGCAACCTTCATACGTTGAGCATTTCGCACCTCGATCACATCACTAAACGGATGCTTTACACCTTGGATCTCTTGATATAACTCATGCCCCTTGCCTGCAATCAAAATAATGTCTTCAGCTGCTGCTTTTTGAACAGCAAACGTAATTGCCTCTCGACGGTCTTCGATGACAGTGCATGGATTACCCTGTGGATTTATCCCTTCTGCCATTTGAGACAGAATGACAGACGGATTTTCTGTTCGAGGATTATCACTGGTTAAGACTACATAATCTGCGAAGCACTGAGCGATATTTGCCATAATCGGGCGCTTACCGCTATCTCGATCACCGCCAGCACCCACAATAACCCACAACTTGCCTCGACGAGCTGTGGCAATTGGGCGCAACGCCAAAAGAGCCTTTTCCACTGCATCTGGTGTATGACTATAGTCAACAACGCCTAAAGCTGTTTGATCATGTTTAACTAATTGCATTCGTCCTGCAGGAGGCACCAAATGAGGTACCAACGGCAAAATCTCTGTCAAACTATAGCCCTTGGCTAAAGCCACACCAATCACACCTAAAAGGTTGGAAATATTGAACTCTCCAAACAGATTCACAGCCAAGTGATGGCGTACACCCTTAAATATCAGGTCAAACTCCATACCATCTTGCATAGGACGAATCTTTTCAGCACTTAGTGCTTGAGTCCCAACTAAAGGCAATGTCCCGCATGTGGTTGTTACAAAACAGGTGATCCCCTGACAAACACAACGCTCTGCCATTCTCAAACCTGCTTCGTCATCAATATTGATCACACTGGCACGAAGATGAGGCCAGGCAAACAAAAGCGCCTTAGCTTCCTCATATGAGCGCATGTCGGCATGGTAGTCCAAATGGTCTCTGCTTAAATTGGTGAAAACAGCAACATCAAAATGCGTTCCTTGTAAGCGTCCTTGCTCCAATCCAATGGAACTAGCCTCCACAGCAAAAGCCTTAGCTCCTGCCTTCAATAAGCTACGGTATAGGCCTTGTAATGTGGCTGCATCCGGTGTTGTTAACGGGGCTGATGGAAAAGGATTACCTGCCATTGAGCAGCCAATTGTTCCAATAGCCGCACAAGGCTCACCTAAACTTGTCAAAAGTTGAGAAACCCAATGAGAGGTTGTCGTTTTACCATTAGTACCAGTGATACCAACACCAAAAAGGGTCTGAGTTGGATGACTGTAGAACTCTGCAGCAAAATCACCCAAGCACTTGGATAGTGCAGGTACTGCAATAGATGGCACTCCATAAGTACGACGTATACCATCATCCTCATAAACAACGGCGGCAGCTTTTTGTGCAGCTTGCTCTAAAAATTGTCTTCCATCGACATGCAAACCGGGCACGGCAATAAAAACATCACCCGCACCAACGGTGCGGGAGTCTAAGACAAGTCGCTTGGCCTCAGGAGCTAAGCGCTTTAATAAATCCACATAATTTTTGACATTTGTAATCATTGTGTTCTCTTCGCCAATAATCCTCGACCGGCCACCATCATCGGATCATCCGGATTAACTAGTAACATCTGCAATGCAGACTCTAAAATTTCCCCTGCAACAGGAGCTGCAACCACGCCACCGACATGACCATTTTTTTTGGGTTCATCAATAATGACAGCAGCAACCAAGCGCGGTTGAGTAGCTGGAGCCAACCCTACAAAAGAGGCTACGTAATCACGAACGTATTCCCCATTTTTCACTTTATGAGCTGTCCCCGTCTTGCCGGCAATTGTGTAACCAGTTACCTTTAAACGAGAGGCGGTCCCCCCGCGGTGAACAGTTGTCATCATCATGGCGCGCATTTGTCGGGCTGTTTCAGGACGATAAACTTGCTCCCCAACTGCCGGTCTATTGGTCTTCACCAAGGTCAGCGGAATGACATCTCCGTTCCGAGCAAATACCGTATAAGCTTGAGCCAATTGCATCAGTGAGGTTGATAAACCATAGCCGTAAGAAATTGTGGCTTGCTCCACTGGCCCCCAGGTTTTAGCTGGTCGCAAACGCCCAGCCACAGCGCCTTGCAAGCCAACCTGAGGTGCCTGTCCGAAACCTAAACGTGTATAAGTATCCCAAAGCATTTGAGGGGAAAGCTGCAACGCAATTTTCACTGTTCCGACATTCGAAGACTTAGCAATAACCTGAGAGACTGTTAACAGACCATAATCCTTGGTATCTGTAATTTTTCGGTCAGCAACCATGATCTTGCCGGGCTTTGTTTGAATCAAACTATCTGGGCGAACAATCCCCAAATCCAGAGCCTTAGCAATTGCAAAAGGCTTCATTGTGGAGCCTGGCTCAAATAAGTCAGAGACCACACGATTACGAATACAATCCCAATCCATCGTACTGCGATCATTAGGATCGTAGACTGGCCAGCTAACTAAAGCCAAAATTTCACCCGTAATCGTATCGGCGACAATGGCAGCGCCGGCTTTTGCTTCATGCTTTTCAATAGCATTTTGAACAGCCTCGACCGCCTTGTACTGAATTCGAGAGTCAATTGATAGATACAGATCCTTACCTGGCACTGGCTCTTGCGCCCACATCTCTTCAATCACATGACCTAAACGATCACGAATCACACGTCGTGTGCCATTTTGACCACTTAACAGGTCATCATAAGCGAGCTCAACACCTTCCTGACCTTGGTTATCTCTATTGTTGTAGCCAACAATATGAGCAACGACCTTGCCACTTGGATACTTGCGCTTAACATCATCTTGATAGGTTAATCCAGGAATACGCATGGCTTGCACTTTAGCAACAGTCTCTAAATCGACTTGGTGAGCCAAATTCACCCATGCATTTTGCCGAGCAAGACGTTTTTCCAACGTTTGCATGGGTACGCCAAGTAGTGAACTTAACTGAGCTAATTCATTACGAGTGATTTCGACCAGATTGGTTGTTGCCCAAATGGACTTCGCGGGAGAGGATGATGCTAGAACGGTTCCATTACGGTCAAAAATCTGACCACGAGATGCTGCAATATTAAGCGTTTTGGCATATCGAGATTCGCCCTTTTGTTGCAAGAACTCCGTATTAAAGCACTGCAAATATACCGCGCGAAGAAAACAAATGGAAAATACTGAAACGAGCACCCCCAAAACCAAGTGAGAGCGCTTCTGTGATATTTCCGTTGTTCTCCAATCCTTTTCGCGCTCTACTGCGCGCTTTTGACGCTTGGGAGAACGATCTTCCGTCCAAAACGAAGCAAGGCGTGTAGAAACAATACGAAGTAACTTATCAATCAAAGGACTCTTTTTCATTATGAATCCCCTGCTTGACGCTTACGAGTCACAAAGTGTGGTACAGGCTTAGGCTGCAAAATTACAGTATTTTCGTTACGGGCAGCCTCTAACCCAGTATCTGCAGCAGTCTTCGCAATGTATCCTGGCAACGTTGCACGTGCTAACTCAATACGAAGATCCTTACCCTCGTCTTGCAATCGACGGCCATACTCAATTTCTTGCTCAATCGAAATAATTAATTCTCTAACTCGATATTGAGCATTCACAATCAAAACTGCCTCACCCACCAATCCAAGGGTGAGACAGCCTATGGCAATGGCAACCCAATGCTTTTTAATGAACATTTTGTTGAAATACTTCAACATGTTCATTGTCCTCCTCGAGAGCGTGTCGCCACTCTTAAAATAGAACTTCGAGCACGTGGATTTTCAGCACACTCTTCTTTAGTGGGCAAAATGCGATGCACATCTTTTAATAGCGGCTGTGGTAATTGATCTGGAAGCAAGGGCAGACGAGGGTCTATTGCTCGCTCTGGATGAGCAGCTCTATCAAAAAACCTTTTAACAATCCGGTCCTCTAAAGAGTGGAAGGTAATAACTGCAATACGCCCACCATCCTTTACCACATCCATCGCCCCATTAAGCGCTTGTGTTAACTCATCCAACTCGCTATTAATGTGAATTCGAATCGCTTGAAAAGTACGAGTTGCAGGATTTTGAGTCGGGTCTTTTTTGTTAGCAGGCACAACACTAGCTACTAATTTTGCTAATTGTTGAGTTGTCTCTAACGGTGTTTCCGTGCGTGTCTGACAGATTGCACGAGCAATTTTTTTTGCAAAGCGTTCTTCCCCTAAGTCAGCAATCACACTTGCGATTTCTCGCTCTTGAGCTACTGCTAACCATTGAGCCGCAGTCATACCCGTCGTAGTATCCATACGCATATCTAACGGGCCATCCATACGGAATGAAAAACCACGCGTAGCATCATCAATTTGAGGACTAGAAACCCCAATGTCCATAAAAACGCCATCAACCTCTGTCACACCCAGAGCTTGCAACTCATCTTTTAAACGTGAGAATGGAGCATGAATGATTTGGAAGCGTTCATCTTGAATACCCGCAGCTGCTTGGATCGCTTCTGGGTCTCGATCGAACGCAATAAGACGCCCCTTCGGGCTCAGAGCCTGAAGAATCAGTCGAGAATGACCACCACGCCCAAAGGTAGCGTCCACATAAATACCATCAACATGGTGCACCAACTCTTTTGGTGCTACCTCTTTCATCACTGATAAATGAACAAAGGGTTTACTCACTTCCATCCTCTCCCTACAGCGTGAAAGATTCCAACTCTTGAGGCAGGCCTTTAGCCATTTCTCGGTTCATATATTCTGAATAGCGAACCTGATCCCAGAGTTCAAAATGATTACCAACGCCGATGAAAGTTACTTCGCGGCTCAAGCCACACAAGGTACGTAATTCACTCGGGACTAATAAACGAGCGCTCGCATCGATTTTTACCGTTACCGCACTACCTAATAGCATGCGTTGAAAGGCTCTCAATGCGTAAGGCAATTGCATTAATTTCTCACTAAGCTCTTCCCACTGTTTTTGCGGATAAAGCAAAACACAGCCATCAGGATGACGAGTCAAGGTCACTTCTGATCCTTTAGACAACAAAAAGCTCCCGCGATGCCGACTCGGCAACGAGAGACGCCCTTTTGAATCCAATACCAGTAGCGAGGTCCCTTGAAACATGGAGACTGCCCAAAAAATTGCCTCGTTTATTGTCAAAAAAGGGAGTAAGAACCACTCTGAGGCACAAACTCCCACTTTTTCCCACTTTCCTACATCAAAATGTATATCGCAAGTTGTTGTTAGTCAAGCTAACTTACGAAAAATACAAACTTTTTTATGTAACCTTATTTTGTTGCTTATTTTTTTAGCAAAAAAAAGAGGCTGATGTGAGTACCAGCCTCTTTTCTCTTTGATATTGCTTCTATTGAAGAATTAATTTTGCCTTTTGAGCGTTCAATTTGATACGTCCATCAACAGCAATGCCTTCTCCATTTTTCTCACTGATAATCAATGGATTAATATCGAGTTCTTCAATAAACGGATAATCTCCTACTAATTGAGATAATCGTAAAAGACATTCTTGCAACTGAGGCAACTGAGCTGGTGTTGTGCCACGAGCCCCTTGTAAAAGGTCATAAGCTTTCACTCCAGTAATCATTTCCATAGCATCGATATCCGTTAGTGGTGCCATGCGGAAGGACACATCTTTCATCACTTCAATAAAGACGCCCCCCAAACCAAACATCATCATCGGACCGAACTGAGGATCTGTTGCAATACCACAAACCATTTCACGATTGCCCTTGACCATTTCTTGAATGATCACACCCTCAAGACCTTCTAGTAGATCGCGTTCGCGTAACTTTTTAATCAAATCGGCATACTCAGCGCGCAAAGCGGCTTCGTTTTGAATATTGACTCTAACACCCCCCACATCAGTCTTGTGGGATGTTGTCTTACTGGTCATTTTCATGACAACTGGATAGCCCATCTTATTGGCTAAGGCCACAGCCTCTTCAACATCTCGAGCAAATCCAGATTGACAAATACGAACCCCGTAAGCTTGGAGAACATCCATACTTTCACGAGTTGTCAGCTGATCGCGCCCCTCTGCCAATGCTGCCTTCATAACAGCTCGAGTGGTTGTATGATCCACTTCATAACAAGGAGTAATGCCTTCTGGCTTTTGCATCCAAAGGCGTTGCTGATTCAAACGATTTAATCCATCAACAGCTTGTTCTGCATACATAAAGAACGGAACATTCACCGACATATCAGAGAGCTGCGCAAAGAAGCTACTTGTTGTCATGAAAACACCAACAATCGGCTTTTGCGGATGGGCTGCCTTAATTTCCATCACAGCCTTTGCAACATCGATATCCTTTAAGCCCAAGAACGGCAAATAAATGACTACAACCATGTCGACATTGTCGTCTGCAATCACGGTTTCAAGCGTCTTTTTGTAATGATCGATCGGCGCTGAAGCAATCATGTCAACAGGATTTTTTACAGATGCTGCTGCAGGTAGGAAACCACGTAGCGTTTCTTTGGTTTTCTCGCTTAACTGCGCCATTTGCATCCCATATTCACAAACAGCATCCGTAGCCATGATGCCAGGACCGCCAGAATTAGTCACAATAGCAACACGGTCCCCTTTAGGAATCGGACAGTTTGAAAATACCTTTGCGGTAGCAAATAAATTTTCCAAAGAATATTCACGGATCACACCAGATTGCTTAAGCAATGCATTGGCCGCTTTATCAGCACCGGCCAAAGAGCCCGTATGGGAAGAGGCTGCCGAGGCACCCGCTGCAGAGCGACCAGCCTTTAATGCTAAAACTGGCTTTTTCTTGGAAATACGACTTGCTAATTGACGGAAGTTTGCAGGATTTTGAATAGATTCCATGTAAAGCAAAATTTGCTTCACATCCTCATCGTTTTCCCAATATTCCAAAGCGGTTTCAGCATTAACATCAGCTTGATTACCAATAGAAATAAATTGGGCAAAACCCAAATTAAGATCCTTCAAAATATTCAGAATCCCACCGCCTAATGCACCTGATTGAGACACAAAACCAATGTCACCACGTTGGGGTAAACTTTCTGCAAAGCAACCATCCATTCGCACATCTGGATGCGTATTAACAACACCTAAACAGTTAGGACCAACACAACGCATACCGTATTCGCGAACCTTGCTCAATAGGGCTTGCTCTAACTCTAAACCTTGAGCTCCCGTTTCTTTAAAGCCCGCAGAAATGACGCACAAGCCACCGATCCCCTTTTTATGACATTGATCAATGGTTGATAAGACAAACTTTGCATTGACAACGATAATCGCCAAGTCTACCTCTCCTGGGATATCCAGAACTGAAGGGTAGGCTTGAATTCCCTCGATGACTCCGCCTTTAGGATTGACCGGATAGATCGCACCCTTAAAGCCATATTCTTGGAGTCGCTTCATAATATCTGAACCGATGGTGTGAGCCTTAGTGGATGCACCAATCACAGCAATCGCACGGGGCTTCATGATTTTGTCTAAATTATTCATCAGAAAAAACCTCGAAAAACGGTTAACTCAAAAGTTGTAAAACTATTCATGATCATACAGACTTAAGAAGACTTTCGGGATACTACTTTTGGCTGAACTTCATGATCAATGTTCTACCTTTGTATACATCTTTTTTCGTCTTCTTTTACGACTCCCATTACAATGAAAGATGTTGAAAACTTTGTAGAAAGAAAACATCATGTCATCCCTTGTCCCAGAAAATCTTGGTTCTGATACAAACAATCTGATTCAACAAGTTTTAGAGCAAACAAACGCAATGTACCTTCCTTTTTGGATACAAATTGGCTGTGTTGTTGCCGCTATTGCTTTGGGATGGTTTGTGGCCCTAAGAGTCGGTACAGTCATCAAGATCTTTAGTATCAATTGGAATGGCAATAGCCTAACTCACCGCGGAGTAAGGTTTGGCTTAGATTTATTACGTAGACTCTTACTCTCCGTTTTTAGTGGTGTTTTTCTTTTCACAATCGTTTATATCATCAAAGAAATTGGCATTTTGGCCAACAGCGATAATCTTCATACCCTCACACTGGCTTATCGCGCGTTCTATGCTTGGGCGGTCTTTGTTGTCATTGTTGAATGTCTAGCCGTACTTTTTGATGGTCAACGGATGCATCCAAAAATCAAAAATTTTTTCTATATTGGATTTTGGAGCTTGGCTTTTTTACAAATCTTTGGCATTTTGACTCCTATTGTTGCCGAGATGAAAAGTATTTCACTGCCGTTAGGAAGTGAAAAGCTCACCTTATGGACACTTTTAGTTGGCTTTCTCACGATCTTGCTTGCCTTGGCTTTTGCCAATTGGCTCAGCAATGTTGTCGAAGTCAGTGTAAAAAACGCTAAAGATATTGATGACAACCTCAAAATTGTTTTGGCGCGTCTAACAAGAATTGCCTTTTTTGCCCTGGCAATTCTTACATCCTTATCATCTGCTGGTATTGACTTAACCGTATTGTCCATCTTCGGTGGTGCCGTCGGTGTTGGTCTAGGCTTCGGTTTACAAAAAATCGCATCAAACTACATTTCTGGTTTCATCATTTTGTTCGATCACTCCATCAATATTGGGGATCTTGTAGAAGTTAATGGTTTTAGCGGGAAGATTTCACAAATCAACACTCGTTACTCAGTTATACGCAACCTTCGAGGCGAAGAAATGGTTATTCCTAACGAGTGCTTTGTGACGGAAAAAATCATGAATTATTCTCGGACTGACCGCTCATTGGTTACTTCTGTTGACGTCAGCATTGACTACGAGGACGATGTTACTCGTGCCATGGCCATCATGGTCGACATTGTAAAAACTCAACCTCGCTTGGTTCCTTCTCGCTCGCCAACAGCCTTTGTAACAGGGTTTGGCAATGATGGTATTGATCTGCGTGTGAACTTCTGGGTCATTGATCCTGAAAATGGCACATCCGTTTTGAAATCAAACATCATGCGACAAATTCTCATTCGATTTGCTGAAGAAAATATCTCAATTCCCTATCAAGTACGTGATGTTCGTTTAACTGGTGAGTTACGAGTCAAAACACCCGAAACTGAAGGCACCATTAAAACCACATCTAACTAGAAAAAAAGCCGCAAAATGCGGCTTTTTTCTTACCAATAGAAATAATCGATAACGATTATCAATTAAAAAATTTAAAAACAAGACCAGAAAAGTAACTTAAATTTATAACCTAATGATTTATATATAAATAGTCATTATTTTCCATTGACTTTCTTTTTAATAAATGAGAGTTTCCCATAGCTTCTTCCTATTGCACTTGATAATGATTCTCATTAATATTCTTAAAAATTATTTTCATTTCAAAAACAATGCAGCTTCAACCTTTAACTCAAATTCCCCAAAATCAAAGTGCCACAGTCGTTCGTATCAAACTGACCGAACAAGATCAAAGTCGTCTTTCTCAACTGGGATTACGTTGTGGAGCAACTGTTAAGGTTTTACAAACCAATACTGGCACTCCTCTATTACTCGCCATTGGTGACGGCAGAGTTGGCCTTAACCAAGAGCTTGCTCAAAAGGTTTATGTCATTGTTTAAGCCAAAGGATGCCTTTATGTTATTAAAAGACTTAAAAGTCGGAAACAAAGCCAAAATCGTTGCCTTCCGAGAAAGTTCCCCAGAGTATCGTCGACGCTTAGTCATGCTAGGAGCTACCCCTGGCGCTGAGTTAGAGATTATCCGTATCGCTCCATTGGGGGACCCTATTGAAATTCGAGTCAGAGGTAGTCTTATTTCGGTTCGCAAACACGAAGCTGACATGCTCGAATTGTCTCCAGTTGCATAAACAATGTCTCTCTCTTTGAATACTTACTATGAAACATACTATTAGTCTTATTGGTAATCCAAACTGTGGAAAAACCACACTTTTTAATGCTCTTACGGGCTCTAAGCAACGTGTGGGGAATTGGGCCGGTGTTACAGTCGACAAAAAAACTGGTGAGTTTTCTTATCGTGGCATTGATTTTGATCTCGTAGACCTCCCTGGGATTTATTCACTTACTCCTAGCTCTGTTGCGGGTGAAGATGAGATTGTTGCTCGAGATTACTTGGTTTCTGGAGAAACCGAGCTAATCATTAATATCGTTGATGCCGCAAATTTAGAGCGAAATCTCTATCTCACAACGCAATTGATTGAACTTAAGGTTCCAATGATTGTTGTTGTCAACATGCTCGATATTGCACGACAACATCACATTACAATTGATTTAGAGGCTCTTGAGAAACAATTAGGTATTCCTGTGATCGGTCTTGTGGCTGCTCGAGAAAAAGGTCTTCAAGAATTTAAAAATCGCTTAATTGACGTCTTATCACACCCCCAAACAACTTCTCAAGCTATCGCTTTTGATGAAAGAATCGCCCAAGCAATCGAAGAAATTTCTGAAAAGCTCAACCAACATGGCCTGCAAGGTAATTGGTTTGCAACTCAATTTCTAGAACGAGCTCCTGGTTTATCCAAACGTTTCCCTGAAGAAACAATTAAACAAATCGAGAAGATTGTTGAACAAGCCGATCATCATTTTGATGGCAATCTTGATATTGAAATTGCCAATGCCCGCTATGCCTTTATTGGCAAAGTAATGTCAGAGGCCGTTAGTCGAGAAAATGAATCCGTTGCTACGCTTACCGACCGTATTGACCGAATTGTATTGAATCGTTGGCTAGGCTTACCGATTTTCCTTCTCATCATGTATGTGATGTTTCTTTCCACCCAGAACTTTGGAGCCGTATTCATTGACTTCTTTGACATATTGGTAGGCGGTATTTTCGTTGATGGTTTAGCCCATTTATTAACTCAAATAAATGCTCCAGAATGGCTCACCGTTTTTCTTGCTAATGGTATTGGTGGTGGCTTACAAACGATTTCCACCTTCATTCCTGTTGTCTTCTTTATGTTCCTATTCTTAGCCATCTTAGAAGAATCCGGCTATATGGCTCGTGCTGCCTTTGTTATGGACCGATTAATGCGCTATCTCGGTCTTCCTGGTAAAGCTTTTGTTCCGTTAATTGTTGGTTTTGGTTGTAATGTCCCTTCGATTATGGCCACCCGCACAATGGACCGAGCAAGTGATCGAATTATCACCGTTATGATGGCTCCGTTTATGAGCTGTGGCGCGCGTTTACCGGTGTATGTTCTCTTTGCAACAGCGTTCTTTCCAACAAATGGCCAAAACCTCGTATTCTTACTCTATGTAATTGGAATCATCGCCGCCATTGTCACAGGCTTTTTACTCAAGCGAACCGCATTACCTGGTGCTGCTAGCGCTTTTGTCATGGAAATTCCCCCGTATCACATTCCCACGCTCAAAGGTGTCATGCTACGCACGTGGGATCGAGTAAAGTCTTTCATGTTCCGCGCTGGCCGAGTCATTGTTGTCATTGTTGCCTGCTTGTCATTTTTAAATTCTTTAGGTACTGATGGCTCTTTTGGCAATGAAGACGGACAAAACTCAGTATTGTCAAAAATTGGTCAAACTATCGTTCCGGTCTTCCAACCTATGGGAGTTGAAGAACAAAATTGGCCAGCTGCTGTGGGTGTATTTACAGGTATTTTTGCTAAGGAAGCAGTTGTCGGTACACTCAACTCTCTTTACGACACTTTAAATGCAAATGAGTCCATTTCAGGCGAAGACAATGAAGATCAACCGTTCTCTCTTGTCGATGTCACAACTGAAGCATTCGGAGCAATCGGAGAAAATCTTGCTGGACTCGCTGGTGCGCTGACTGACCCCATGGGCGTACACGTTGATGATTTATCCAATCAAGAAGAGGCTGCTGAAGAGCAAGGCATTTCTTTAGGAACAATCGCCACAATTCAAACACTCTTTGGCTCAACTTCTGCTGCATTTGCTTATCTCTTGATGATTTTGCTCTACATGCCTTGTGTCGCTGCTGTTGCTGCAATTTATCGAGAGGTTGGTACTCGTTGGACAGTATTTTCCGCCGCATGGACTACTGCCTTAGGTTACAGTGCTGCTACGATTTTCTACCAAGTAGCTAACTTTGCTACTGATCCACTCTATGCAAGCCTATGCATTACTTGTTGCCTATGCGTACTGGCTGGCATGGTGGTATGGATGAAGACTATGGCGAAAAAAGAAGACGGTAATAAGAAAAATACTAAGCGTATTATTCCTATCATTCCTATTTCTTAAATAACCGTATATAGATTAAAAGCCGGCACAAATGTGCCGGCTTTTAAGTGAATCTGAAAAGGGATAAAGTTCATCGGTAAGCCGGATTATGTTCTAAAGAATTAACCTTAGCCGACAATCATTCATCTAGGACGTGATTCACACCACGCCTCAAGCCATCTACCCGCAACCTCACCGAGCAGGTTCGTCGGTTGCCTATTTGATGTTGCTCCCCGTAGAGATTGCCCGTTTCACCCGACCCTAACGTCGGCTCGTCTCTGTTGCTCTAATCCGTGCCTCACGGCAGGCAGTCGTTAACTGCTACGGTGCTCTATGGAGTCCGGACTTTCCTCGTGAAATAAATTCCCGCGATCGTCGTGACAAACTTTATCCGAGCAAGATTGTACGTTACTTTTAAAATAAATTTCGGCCTCAAGCACAAAATTTTTATAGACGGTGTCGTAAAAAGATGAAATAATTAGTTTTTTCACAACTTAATAAACAAGAATCCCCAAAGGAATCCCCTGTGTTTACCCTAAAACAATTAGCTTTGGCTACGACACTATCATTGACTGGCATTTCTGCTCAAGCCAGTTTTGTGGATAGCTTTGTACAAACGTTGCCAGGAGCAATCTCTCCTTATCCTGATGCTGGATTTGTTGGCAATCAAATCAATGGGCTTCATGACCTTATTGAAAAAGGCTCAACGAGTGTGCTCATCCCAGCCTACACCAACCATCCAACCTGGGATTACGATAACCGCTATGAAGAAAATGCCAATCCATTCGGTGTTGGTGTTGCGCGGGGGATTATTGATGAACGTGGTAATGAACGCATGACTTATATCATGCTGTTCCGTGACTCTCACTACGAACCTGAGCCCATTTTTGGATATGCATGGTTAGCTCGATACCCTATTGCTCAAACGGATTTTCATGTGGCCGCTGGTTATACCGCAGGTATTACGTTTAGACAAGACTTCAAATGGCTTCCTATCCCAGTTCCACTCCCTCTTGTTAGTGTCGGCACCGACTGGTTTAGTGTTTACGGCACCTACATTCCTGGTGGCAATGTCTTCTTTTTCTTCTCTCGCATAGAAATTGAAGACCGTATGCGTCGTATGAGTGCCTTGCCAGAAGGCCACCCATGGGATGCCAATACTGAAATTTATTTACAAGGTTCTTGGGTTAAAACCGATTTATCTAATGGTGGCGGTGATATCGAAGGAAAAACCATGTCCTCTGACCAGGGTTATAAATTTGGTCTTCGCTATTTCTTAGATCGACACTGGGCCCTCGATGTAAGCCATCAAAAAAGTAAACACGATATCTTGACTCGCGGAGTCGAAGACGGTCGCTTTAAGTTATCCAACACTAACCTGATGGTGCAGTATCACTGGGAAGTCGCAGATAGCCTTCGCTTACATGCTGGTGCGGGTGCTGCACTATCTAAATTAGAAAGTGAAAAAATTGACTATGAAGACAACTGCATTAGTCCTGTTGTTCAAGGCGGTTTAACGTGGGGAATTACTAAAAATATTCGTATCAACGCTGACATGACCGTCAATTTCCCGAAATTCCGCAATGTTGAATTAAACAGTGGCGAAAATCTCAACACGGTTCTCCCTGCTAATACAAGCTTTAACATTGGTCTTGGCTTCGCATTCTAATTGGACTATGTCGCATTACTTGCGCTACGGTCAATAACCTCTAAGATGGAAGAGAGCTTCTCTTCCATCTTTTTTCATAGGCTCAGTCGAACAAGGAAATAAATAAATGCCTCATTTATCCCAACTATTAATAACTGGCTTATTGTTTGTTTTAGGTTCAAGCGCTAACGCTTACCACTGGTCTACTCAGCCCAGGCACCATTATGATCATCATGGACGCTATCAAGGACGCATCGATGATAGTGGCAGGGCCTACGATGCAAAAGGACAGTATGCAGAACGCTATGACAACAATGGTAGACACTATGATCACAACGGCCGTTACCTCGGTCATGAAACTGGTCGTTATCGCGGTCAAGTCAAATAGTTACAGCTGTGGATCGGATGTTTGAGGCTTTAACATCGGCTTAACATAAGCTTGAGTTCCCCAAAGAGGCACTGTTGATAAGGAATGATGATAACTACCCGATATTTCCTTGGTTGAATAGGAAACATAAAGCAAAACCTGTGCCTCTGGATCATAAATTCGACGGATCTTCAAATTTTTCAACAAAACACTCTTCGAGCGATGAAAAACAATTTCACCTGATTTACTCTTATCGATAGCTGCAATCATTGCAGGAGTAATCGGACCCGTCTGATGGCATGAGACAGAGTTGTTAGACGGATCACTGAAAGCGAAATTCGCTTCGATGCTTGAGACATGACACGTCACACCTGTGACGATGGGATCAGTAAACGTATTGATCTTAATATCTTTAAACGTCATAAAACCCAAAGAAACATCCCCTACATCCTCATCACCGCACCCTGATAATCCAATCATAGACAACGCAAGGGTTGCTGTTAAAAGGCATTTTTTTATCATTTATGATCTCCCACAGATTAGAATCGATTTTAGCCATTTCTCAAGATGAAATTCGCACACATCCCGGTCCTTTTAACCAACTGTTACCACCGTTTTGTGGAATAACTTCAATTTGCGTACCAATTCGATCCTTGAGAGCTTGAACGTGCGAAATAACACCTATCAATTTCCCATTTTCTTGAAGTTGTGACAAGGTTTCTAAAGCCATTTCTAAAGCATTAGCATCCAAAGTCCCAAATCCTTCATCCAAAAAGAGGGAGTCAACACTGACTTTTTCGCTTGACATGCTCGACAATCCAAGGGCCAAAGCAAGGCTAACAATAAAACTTTCTCCCCCTGATAAGTTTTTAGTTGATCGTATTTCTCCAGCTTGATAGCTATCTACTACTTCCAATTGCAACGGCTCCTGGCATCCGCGGACTAATAAATAACGGTCACTCATTTTCTGTAAATGTGCATTAGCATATCCAATGACAACATCCAAAGTCAGTCCTTGAGCAAAGTTTCTAAATTTTTTCCCATCAGCTGACCCAATCAACGCCCTTAATGCCTGCCACTCTTGCACAGTTTTTGTTACACGATCCAATTGTTCTTGTTTTTGTCCAAGGCGCTGTTTTTCTTTCGCATTGTGTTCGAGCGTTGCTTGCTTCGTCGCCATTATTTGAAGCAGTTTTTCATATTGCACTTTCTTCTGCTCAATACGCTCGAGAAGGCTCTCAATTGTGATTTGCTCCGTTTGTCTCGCTACAGCTTTCTGTCGTTGCTCATTTAGCATCAACTCACGACTATTCAACGCTAAAGAACGCTCTCTAAGTTGCGTTTGCTCTAGGATAAGACTTTGCTTTTCATCCGGGTCCAAACAAGCCTCAATAAACGACTCGGTCTCGACAAAACCGTACTGCAATAGTGCTTGATCAAAAAGTCCTTTCTCTATTTTTAATGAATGATTCAATTCTTCTAGTGCCGATTTTTTCGTTTTAATCGTTGCTAATAACGCACTTATTTTTTGTTCTAATTGGGACTTTTCTAACGTCTTTACTTCAATAGCATTTCTTAGATTTTTTAACTCTTGATTAAAAATCAAACGCTCCTGAGTTGGATCTTTCTGACCAAAAAGTGTCTGTCGGCATTGTTTTTTATCATCCAACTCTACTTTTTGCACATTAAATTGTTTGTTAATACTTTCCCATTGGGCCTTATTTTCTCGTAGTGCTACTTCACATTGGCCTTTTTCTTCAAATGCTTTCTGTAGGTCAAGTCCAATCTTTTGCAATGAAGTCTCATTAGCTTTCCATGCTTTTACTCGATGATTTAAATCCTGCAAAAGACGACGCCAATTGGCTTCACCCACAAAATCGTGCTCAATGTAAAAAGAAAAAGCCTTTACTAAAGCGTCTCGAGCATTAGTTAACGATAACGTAGCATTCCCAATACTATCTTCCTCCTGCTTTTGGGTATTTTCTAGTAATGAAATTTTCATTTCACATTCAGTGACACCGGACTCAATCTTAAGCTTATCTGCTTCTATTTTTTTCAAACTATCACTGATATGTTTGCATTTTTCTTCAACTTCTTCAATATGTTCAATACGATCTTGCAATGCAGTAATTTCGGCATCCAAAGCCGATGGCTTAGGAATATTGCCTTGTGCATAGGGATGGTGAGTGGCTCCACATAAAGGGCACGGTTGACCATCGGCTAATTGTTTTCGATGTTCTTCAAACGAGGCGATAATCCGAAGGAGTTCTCGTTTTTCTGTTAATGACTTTAGATCTGATCGGTACTCTCGTAACAGTCGACCAGCTAATCCTTCATTTAATAAAATTTGCAGCTTTGCTAACAAAGACTTTTTGTTCTGTAGTTGATTCTCGATTTGGTTAGCCAAGACTTTCATCTTCTCCAACTTCAACTTCTCTTCGCACACTTGCTCCGACAGAATTTGAGAATTTTTTCTTAAATTTTTAAGACTTAACTCATCTTTTTCATAATTCTCAACTTGACGCAATAATCCCGAAAAAACCTCACATAATAGAGCATCATTTGCGTTCTCCCTTTGATAGCTTTCATGGGGCAACAATGCTTTTTTAAGCGTCATTATCAACGTTGATAATTCAGAACATTTGGCTTCTTTTAAAGAAATTTCTCGACCTAATTGCGTTTTTTCTGACATTTTTAATGAAAGATTTGAACGTAATTGATCAATACTTGCATCAAGCTTTAAAACTTGATCAACTAAGGCCAACATTTCATCTTCTTTTGCTAATGTTTGGGCTAAATGACGTGATTGATCCTTCAAAATAAGTTCCAATGTCTGCTTGTTCTGATCTAATAATGCAAGGGCTTTTTGCCCATTGACTAATTCAGATTGCATTCTCCCTGCTTGAGCCTGTTTGTCTTTAACCCTTTGATAAATAGGTTCTACATTTTCTGCATCTAACGCTTTTTTCAAACGTTTTTCTTTTGATTCAAAATCAACAAAATCTTGTTTAAGTTTTAGCTGATTTTCTTTAACAGTTTCCAATTGACGACTAATAGACTCTATCTGCTGTAAATTCACCAACTCTTCATTGTCTTTTTCTAAAGCTTGACCCTGAAGGTGCCGCACATGCATATCTTCCAGCAGTGACTTTTGTAACTGTATTTCCTCTTCACAACTCAATAGCTGAATTTCACCTAATGCAGCTTTCAGCTCATCCAATGCTTGCTCTTGCTCTCGGGTTATTTCAAAAACTTTCTGAGAAATCTTAGAGTAAATTTCTGTTCCGGTTATTTGCTCTAAAATCGGTGAACGCTCATCTGCGCTAGCCTGTAAGAAGGCAGAAAAATCCCCTTGAGCTAAAAGCATAGATCTTGTGAAACGTTCAAAATCCATCCCCGTCACTTCTTCGATTGTATTAAGAACACCACGAGATCTTGTTTGAAAGATTTTCCCTGTCGTTACTTCACAAATTTCATGTCTTGGTGTTTGAAGATCACCCTCGGCTTTACGGCGCGCACGATGTTGCTCCCATCGACAACGAAAGTGTCCCTTCTCTGTTTCAAATTCAACTTCCGAAAAACACTCTCCTGTTAACTGAGACATAATCTCGTTATTGCCTTTAGAGACTTTGTTCAACCGAGGCGTTCTTCCATAAAGCCCTAAGCAAATGGCATCCAATAACGTCGATTTACCAGCTCCTGTTGGTCCTGTAATCGCAAAAATTCCATCATAGTCTGACGAAGTGAAATCAACTTTCCACTCGCCAACCAATGAATTTAAATTTTTAAATCGCACAGATAATATTTTCATTGTTGACCTTTTAGCTCAAGACTATCGAGCACTTCTCGATAAAGGCTTCTCAGGGTTTCTTGCTGTTTTTGATCTACTCGATTTTCTTTCAAACAGTACTCAAAAACATCCTCAGGCGTGAGTTGTTCTAAATCTTTTTGAGTTTTGCTTCTACTTAAAGCCTCTTTAACTATCTGATTATTTTTGATGCGAAGGACCTCCAGTTCCGAACCGACTATAAGCTGTTGTACACGAGCTCTGAGTTCTCCTATGACGATCGGACTTTCATAAATAACCTCTAACCAAGCCTTACTGTTATCCGATTTTAATTTATTAATTTTCGACTCAATTAAAGACCAATCGCCCTTAATTTGAATTAGTTCTTGAAAATTAGGAACAGAAAGACTTTTTATCTCCACCGGTTGATTGGATTCAACATCAACAATAACAACGCGTTTTGGTGTTTGCGCTTCTAAAAAACTCATTGGTAAAGGTGAGCCACTGTATTGAATATTTTCCTTTGCAGCAACCACCTGGGGCATATGGATATGACCCAATGCCACATAGCTAAGTTCACTCGGAAAAATATCAACCGGCACCTGTCCTAGCGATCCTACATAAAGTGGATCAGGCTGGCCTAGTAAACGCTCTTTTGTGATAGAACCTGCAACATACAAGTGTCCCATAGCCACAATAGGAATATCAGGACTATTACGGCATAAAATTGCACTCTCGACAACAGCTCTATAATGCTCAGCAATCGCTTGTAATGTCCGCTTTTCTCTGTCTTGCGTTCCCTCTCCCTGCCTTGCACAACGAAGATCTTTCTCTCGTAAGTACGGGACTGCACAAACGATCAATTGTTGCTTGCCCATATCGTCACAAACAACAAAGACCTCATCTGATGGGTTGTGAGTTATCTTTCCGACAACGTCAACTTTAAGAGTTTTTAAAAGCGTCTTAGGCGCTTCAATAAAACTGGCCGAATCGTGATTGCCGGCCGTTACAAAAACACGCCGACAAGTCGTTTCTCGAGCTATAGCGCTTAAAAACTCATAGTAGAGCTCTTGAGCTTGAGTACTTGGTGTCGATGTATCGAAAATATCACCAGAAATGAGCAGTACATCCACCCCCATTTCTTTAATTTGTTTTTTTAACCAAAACAGAAAAGATTGAAACTCGTCAAAGCGCTTACGATTAAAAAGACTGTGTCCTAGATGCCAATCGGATGTATGCAGAATTCTCATATTAATCAATCCATTACATGCAAAACGGCAATATCCTTTCTACAATTTTTGCCACTTACCATGTCATTGACAATCTTCAAAATAAGAGCTTGCGTTGTTTTTTCTGTTAATAAAACGAAATCCGCTTCAAAGCTCTTGGATTGTTCAATTGCAATACCCTCTTTTGATAGTTGCTCCTCTACACAATTTCTACTCATCAAAGCTTTAGGGATTCGAACATAGTAGCGACTTTGAATATCTTTCAAATCTAACCACTCAACCTGCGTATCGGCACTGTTGAAGTCCGAGGTAACACAATTGCGCCCTTCCAACCTAAGAATATCCACCAAATCTGCAACAACAGCACTAGCGGTAGGGCCTGCTCCAGCCCCAGGCCCCGATAAGAAAAGTGTATTCACAGCATCGCCCTTAATAAGCACCGCATTCATCACATCATCGATATTTGCCAATGGAGACTTACAAGAAACCAATGTTGGATGAACTCGACAATCAATACCTTCTGAGCTCTTTGCGGTCAACCCCAAAAGCTTAATGCTGTACCCCAAAGACTTGGCATATTCAATGTCTTTCAAATCAACTTGAGTAATACCCGTTATATGAGTCTCATCAAAATGCAACAGCGTTCCAAATGCCAGCGCACTTAAAATGGCGATTTTGTGGCCTGCATCAATGCCTTCGATATCAAACGTTGGATCTGATTCCGCATATCCTAAGGCTTGAGCTTGAGCTAAAGCCTCTTTAAAGCTCAAACCCTGTGACTGCATCATCGTTAAAATGAAATTGGTGGTGCCATTAATAATGCCTGCAATCCTCTCTATTCGGTTGCCGGCTAATCCTTCTCTTAATGCTTTGATCACAGGAATTCCGCCTGCAACGGCAGCTTCAAACGCAATTGTTCGTTTTTTTTCTTTTGCTACTTTAAAGATTTCATTTCCATGAGTCGCTAACAAAGCTTTATTGGCCGTAATGACATCTTTACCTTCCTTTAATGCCGTCAAAATAAAACTTTTTGCTGGCTCAATCCCACCCATCACTTCTATCACGATATCAATCTCTGGGTCTGTTGCAACTTTTTCCCAATCGTTTGTTATTTCGACTGCATTTCCCACTAAACGCTTAGCTTTTTCGATATCACGACAAACAACCGTTTTTAGTTGAACTTGATGTCCACTGCGTTGCTCAATCAATAAACCATTACGCTTTAAAACCTCAAATACACCACCACCTACAGTTCCTAAGCCTGCCATACCGATACAAACCCTGTTTGCCATACCAATACCTCTTATAGGAAAAGATTTCAACAAACACTATTGTATGCAGAGTTATTGAAAACAGGCGATAGCGAATTATCCTTATTAACCTAAACTTTTCAGAAACTAGCTCTTAGTACCCAACCTTAAAGTAACACTTCAATTAACTTATTGTTTTAATAGAAAATTTTATTCATAAACTCTGGATTTTTGCATTCGGCATAGATTATGATATAGACAATCTATGGAGGTTTTTATGTCTAATCCAGACCCCATCCACCCCGTCATGATCGTCAATCAAACCGGCACCCAATACATCGTCCGGTACAAAAACCAATGGATCGACGGCAAGTCTCGTTGCGTCAGCCGTAAAACCGTCGGTAAGCTTGAGGGCAAGAAGGTCATCTTCGGACGTAAATTCCTTTCCGAAAATCCCCAATACAAAGGTCTGGAGGCCATCTACGAAGACAACGAAATCATCTTTCTGGATCCCACGGAGGAAAAATTCACCTTTGCTGACTTCGCTTCCAGAACTCGGGCCGTCGAGGCCGGCGCCACCTACGTGCTCGCAAGCATCGCTGATCAATCCGGTCTGACCGAAGACCTCCAAGCCGTCTTCCCCCTTCAGTACAAGAACATCCTTTCTCTGGCCATGTTCCTCATTCTGCAGCCTCAGTCATCTGTTTGCAGCTACGAGAGTTTCGCCAACCGCACCTATCTTCCGGCCGAGCATGGACTCAATCCCACCGCAATCACCCGACTGTTTCAATCCATCACCGACGAACAGCGCTTTGCCTATCTGAAGCGTCGGGCCGCTCACAGTCAAACACTGGTTGACGGAGGGTATTGGGCATTTGACACCACATCAATCTCATCGTTTTCCCAAACCATCCGTAAAGTTAAATACGGCAAGAACAAGGAAGAAGACTCCTTGCCTCAATTCAACATCGCCTTGCTGCTCGATGAAATCAGTGGCGAACCGATTTTCTACAAAGTTTTGGACGGCTCACTCAACGACTGTGGCCTGCTGAGAAATCTTTTCCTGGATCTAACGCAATTGGATTTGGATCCCATTGAGTTGATTCTGGATCGAGGTTTTTTCTCGCTCAATAATCTGACCTCCATGCTCAAGCAAGACATTGGCTTTGTCATCGGCGCCAAGCGCAACTCCAGCTTTATTCAAGCCACCATGCAAAGAGCCCTGCCGGCACTGAGGCTTTGCCATCCAAGAGCGTATCGACAGGAGATTGAGGCGTTTTGCTACACCGAGACCATGCCTTGGATCATGAACACGAGAGCGAGCGGACGCTCGGATCACCAAGTGTATGTCCACGTCTACTTCAGCAAGCAGAAGGAAACGGATGATATCGAGAACACGCTTGAGGCTCTGCAGCGACTCAAGCAACAGCTCGAAGAAACCAGGCAGGCTCCGGATGATCCACTCTTTAGACGTTTCTACAAAAAAGATACATTGGGTCACTGGGAGCTCGATGAGCTGCAGTGGGCGAAGTACCGTGAGACAGCCGGTCTGATCGTGCTGATTAGTAATACGGTTAAGGATGCGGCGGCAGCATTGCTGATTTACCGCAATCGGGATACAGTGGAAAAGGCCTTCTGTAATTACAAGGATCGCTGCTCGGGCAGACGAATGCGTTGCGAGGACAAGGCGCTCGAAGGCAAGGTGTTTGTGACGTATTTGGCTTTGAGTTTATTGCTGATGCTCAAGAAACGGCTAAGCGACAAAAAGTTGCCCTCGGACAGCACACCCAAGTACTTGGATGTGCTCAGTGGCATCAAGTTATGGCGTCTGGACGGAACATTGAAACGCTATTGGGATGAAATTTCAAAATCAAATCGAGAGCTGATACTGAACGCTGGAGTCCAACTGCCCAAAAATATCATCTAGTTGATGAAAAGTTCAGGATTTCAGAATTGTTCGATTTATTCTTTTTTCAATCTATCTAAATAAACGCCAACACCTGTGTGAAACAAGTGTTGGCGTTATTGAGATTTCAATTTCTACGTTAACTCAACTCAAACTGAGTCACATAGATCTTGCCATGTTTAGAAAACGATGCTGGCAAGCAAGAAACCGAACGGAATAGCGGCGACCAAACCTAAGCAACCCGGTAAGAAGAACGGGTGGTTGATCACAAACGAGCCACTCCACTTACCCATGTAAGAACCCGTATCGTCGCAGGAAACCGCAAACGCAGAGGTCGGGTACACGTTCGTGACGAAGATACCGGACACAGCAACGAAGCAAGCCAAAATCATGGGAGCGTCGCAACCGAGGCTGGCAGCCACCGGTACGAGCAATGCGGACGTCGCACCTTGCGAGAACAGCAAAGCAGATACACAGAAGAAAGCCAAAGCCAACAGACCCGGGTATTGACCGAGCAAGACAGTCGCTTGTTCCTTAATGGTCGGAACGTAAATATCGATAACTGTTGATGCGAACCAGCAGATACCGAGAATCACAACCAAGGATTCATAACCGCCATGGAAGATCGTAGATTCTTTGATCTTCGTAAGCTTGACATCGCAGAACCAGTACATCAGCATCGAGATAAAGAACATCGTGATAACGATGATGTCACGAGAACCCAATGTATGACCGATTTCTTGCTTAAAGAGCAACATCAAGACGATGAAGAGCACGCCCAAAAGGAACAAGCCCACAGAGAGTTTGGCTCCCTTCGGCAACGGCTTTTCCAACTCTTCCTTGCTCGTCATAGAAACAAGACCTTCCTTCATACGTTGTTGGAAGATCGGATCCTTGGCAAGATCCACGCCTTGGAAAGACGAAATCAAAGAGGCAACAGCAGCGCCGAACAAACCAGCTGGCAAGATCACCATCAAGGCATCACCGAAGGACACACCCATCTTTTCGACTACGACGTACATTGCGGCCGTTGCGGCAGAAATCGGAGAGGCAGAAATGGCAATTTGAGAGGCCACCACAGCAGAGGTCAACGGTTGAGAAGGACGAACGCCATTTTGTTTGGCGACTTCCTGGACAACGTTCAAGATAGCCATCGTGGTGAAGCCCGTACCGGAGAAAATCGTCAAGGTAAAGGCGATAGCCGGAGCGAGAATGTTGATGTACTTCGGATTACTGCGCAAAATGTGCGAAGCAACACGAATCATGTAATCCATACCACCGGCGACGTGCATCACAGAGCATGCAAAAAGCACACTCATAATGATCAAAATCACGTCGAGAGGCATGGGTCCCGGCGGAATGCCGAAAAGAAAAACAGCGACCGCCATACCGAGGCCGCCTGCCATACCTACACCAATGCCACCCAATTTAGCAGCGTAGATAATAATGGCAAACAAAAAGATGAAGTGTAACCAAACCATCTTACTTCTCCTAGAAAAAGCCTCCTAAATAGATAAAGGAGGCCAAATAATGCTCAATTTAGAGCTCAAATGGATCCGACATTTAGTCAGAAATTCAAGGGAAGGCAAAGCCTTCCCACTGAAAGATTATTTCGCTAACTTATTATGAGATTTCATCATTTCCATTACCTTATCAACAGGCAAAGCTTTTACAACTTTACCGTCATAGGTATTGGTATCTTTAGCGGCGAACAAAGAATTAATAATGGCTTCTTCAGTGGCTTCGATCGTAGCCATAAAAATAGGCGTCATATCGTCATTTTGGACAACACTTGTAGTTTGTTTGGCAAGTGCCTTCGTATTATGTGGGACACGAACTTTGTCATTGGTAGAGAAGGCAATCACAAAATCACCTGAACCGTTAGAAGCTACGCCACCGCTCTTGGCTAACCCCATAAACGCACGTTTAGCCACACGTTCAAGATTGCGAGAGTCAAGAGGAGCGTCCGTTGCCACGATCATCATAATAGAGCCGTCGGCACTTTCAATTTCTTTTTGGTACGGATAGCCACCCAATTGTTTGCCGACTTCAACACCATCGACCGTTAATAAACCACCAAAGTTTGTTTGAACTAAAACACCTACAGTGTAGCCACCCATTTCCTTGGGAAGAACACGAGAGGCTGTGCCGATACCACCCTTAAAACCAAAGGCTTTGGTACCTGTACCAGCACCAACAGCCCCTTCTTCCACTGGTCCCGTCTTTGCTTCTTTAATAGCCTTCAAAACATCGCTAGGTTTCACAAAACGAGCACGGATGTCGTTGATTCCACCATCATTGGTTTCACCAACCACTGCGTTAACAGAACGAACATCACCGTTGTCTTTGAAGGAGAACGTATAATCAATGATGCCATCAATACCAGCGGCCACGTTCAGCGTGTTAGTTAAGACAATCGGAGTTTCCAAATTACCGAGTTCTTTAACTTGAGGATAGCCAGTCATCTTCCCGAAGGCATTTCCAAGAAAGATACCTGCCGGCACCTTATTTTTAAAGATGTTTCCATCATGGGGAACAATGGCCGTTACCCCCGTATGCATACCTTTCTTTTCATCAACCAAAGTGACTTGTCCTACTTTAACGCCCTTAACGTCCGTGATAGCGTTGTTAGTACCTGTATGCAAAACCCCTATCTCAATGCCAAGATCACGAGGACGATCTGCCGCTTGAGCAGCAGATAGACCAACTGTAACAGTGGCGAGAATACCAAGAGCAATTTTTGATAATTGCATATCCTATCTCCTTCGAAAGGGGTAAAAGACCGCTTGGTATTTTAGATCCACTAGGAGGGGGTAAATCAATACGGAATAACCCTATTAGCGAAAACACTTTTTTTTGTCTTAGACTAATTTAAGCGCAAAGCAGTGACTGTACCAACGGTCATTGGGTATAGCTTCGTTAATTGAAGGGAGATGTTCATGGACAATACGAAGTCAATTGGCATTATGAGTTTTGTTAACCCTCGCGCTGCAGCACTTGTCAAAAACGCCATTGAATCGCAAAGTGGTGATGCGTTTGTATCTTTCATAAACGATGTCGAAAATTTATTTGAACCACAAACTGGAAGTGAATTTGATTTAAGTGACAGAAAAATTGTTGCGTTTAATGAAGCTGAGCGTATGGCTGATTTGGGGGCAGATTTGATTACGATTCCAGACTTTAAGACTGGACTTTTTGTCGAGGAGTTACAGCGAGAAATCCTCGTACCAATTATTGATATCAATACTGCGGTGACGGAGTTTCTTCTTAAAACAAAAAAAGGCTCAGCGATCGGAGTATTGGATTCTCAAAATATTATCCCAGCAAGTAAGTTAGGTGAACATTTTAAACTTTTTGTCCCAAATCAAGAAGAGGAACTACTCTTAAATGAAACTCGTGAGAAGGTTCTCGGTCAATATGACGATAAAGCACTTGAAACATTGGAGGTCGTGTGTAAACGCATGATAGAAGATGGAGTTGAGCTGATCGTGCCCAATAACTCACGATTCGCTCTATTACAAGACAAGTTGATGGCCAAGGGTTTCCCAATTTTAGATGTTTTCTCTATCTTCGCTAACTCAATTCTTATTCATCCTATGAAAAGAATGCCGAAGCCTTTCAAGTTGGGTTTGATTGGAGGGTTGGGGCCTGCTGCAACAGTTGATCTCTACGACAAAATTGTAAAAGCAACCCCTGCCAAAAATGATCAAGAACACTTTAAGGTCGTAATTGAACAAAATCCACAAATTGATGATCGTACAGCTTGCCTATTAAATGGTGGAGCAGATCCTACATTAGCAATGTACAACTGTGCGAAGCGGTTACAAAAAGATGGATGTGACTACGCCATTATCCCCTGTAATACGGCGCATGCTTTCTTGCCTCGTTTATTGCGCCATTTAGATATGCCCTTTATTGATATGCAACAAACGATGCTTGACTCCATTAAGTCAAAGTTTGGAGAAAATGCTCAAGTGGGTTTAATGGCAACTACCGGCACATTGCGAACAGGCATTTATAGCCAAAAAGCAAAAAAAATGGGCATACCTATTTTTGTTCCTGATGATGAGCATCAAGAGCGCGTTATGTCGGCAATTTATGGACCAAAGGGTGCAAAGGCTGGTTTCACAACGGGACAATGTTACGAGGATTTGTATAGCGCAGCCGAATACTTGATTAAGCAGTACAACTGTAACGTTTTGATTTTAGGTTGTACGGAGTTGCCCTTGATTTTTCACGAACAAGATGACTTTGAAGTTGCTGGCAAAAAAGTGGCCATTGTTGACCCAACTGCGACCTTAGCTCGTAAGTGTGTTGAAATTGCCGAAGCAACAATTAAACAGCGCGGGGTTCGTTGATTATCCTTTCTTTTGCGAAAGGCGGGATTGTAAATTCGTTTGTGTAAATTCCATTTAGAGATATTTGGTGATTTTGTCACCGAACTCAATACTAAAACGGTTTAAAGCCAGGCGCCAATTCCTAATCGGCATGGTCCATTTTTTGGAAGCGGCGTCAATGGCTAAATAAACCACCTTTAAAGCGGCCTCATCATTTGGGCACATCTTATGACGAGTGGTCGCTTTCTTGATGACGCTGTTGACTGACTCAATGGCATTGGTTGTATAGATAACTCGGCGGATATCCTCAGGATAGTTAAACATCGTGATGAGATGATCCCAATGACGGCACCATTGTTCAGCAATCACCGGATACTTATCCTTCCAATCCGCATCAAACTGTTCAAGGGCTTCCAAAGCTTGTTGTTCGGTGGCCGCTTGATAAATCGTACGTAACTGCGCTGCCACACGCTTGTAGTCTTTCCAACTGACAAAGCGCATGCTGTTGCGAACCATATGAACAACGCACAATTGAACTTGAGTGTTTGGATAGACAGCCTCAATGGCCTCAGGGAAGCCTTTCAGACCGTCAATGCAAGCAATCAAAATGTCTTCAACACCCCGGCTCTTAAATTCGGTTAAAACCGATAGCCAGAACTTGGCTCCCTCATTTTCTGCCAGCCAAAGACCCAATAGTTCTTTGTTGCCGGACAAATTGATCCCCATTGCGACAAAGATGGCTTTGTTGAGCACACGTCTATTGTCACGATACAGTCCATGAAAACGACCGGATAGACCGCATCCAAAGGATGTTTTTGCCACTAGATAACTTCATTGATGACTCGGCCGGTCACATTGCTAATAAGCGTGACCGACACATCGACGTCGTATAGTTCCTTAATGGTTTCACTAATTTCACGAGTACTCATCCCTTTGCTGTAAAGGGCGACGATTTGGTCATCGAGCACACCCGTTCGCATTTGCCCCTTGGGGACGATTTGCGGTTCTAAACAGCCATCTCGATCTCTTGGAACCGAAATGTCAATCGGTCCCTTCTCGATCTTTAACGTCTTCTTGCTGGAGCCCTTTCGGCTATTAGTGCCACTATGACGATCATATCAGTCATAGCCAAGGTAAGCGTCCGTTTTGCCGTGTAAAGCTTGCTCAATCAAATGCTTACGCATCTGTTGGATGAAAGGTTCAATTTCATCACTTTTCAACTATCCGGTTGGAATACTGGCGATTAGTTTTTTTTAGCTTGTCTTGATTCATTGGTAAATCCATTTCTTTCACTCCAAAGAGATTAGCAAATATTGGATTTACACAAAGTTATTTACAGTCTCAACGCTGGAGTCCAACTGCCCAAAAATATCATCTAGTTGATGAAAAGTTCAGGTATTAACTATAGCGACCCCACTGAAAATGATTTTGAGTTGAAAGAAAAAGGGCTCTTCTGATAGAAAGGAAAAAGCCCGCCACAGGCTTTTTGCTTGATAGAAAGGGGAATAGGCACAGTTTGGACTCCAGGTGTCCAAAAAATCCATACCAGACTAAAGTAACAGATACAAAAAAAGCCGTACATCTCTGTACAGCTTAGCACCTATTTAATTGGTGCCCGGGGAGAGACTCGAACTCTCACGGCTCATCACCGGTGGATTTTGAATCCACTGCGTCTACCATTCCGCCACCCGGGCATCCTCACTGGTGCGCGATACTGGTTTCGAACCAGTGACCCCTGCCGTGTGAAGGCAGTGCTCTACCGCTGAGCTAACCGCGCGATCGTGTCGTCGAAGTCAGTATTATGAAGGAACTTTATATCATTGTCAAGTACTTTTTTATATTTTTAAAAAATATTTTTATTCTTTAAAAATAAAGTACACAGCGCCAACCATACAGAGCCCCGCGTAGATGAAATTCATCCTAAGCGGTTCCTTCATGAAGAGCACCATAAAGGGTACAAACATCACCAGGGAAATTACTTCCTGAAGAATTTTTAATTGTGCCACATTCATAACAGAATATCCAATTCTGTTAGCTGGAATCATAAATAAATATTCAAAAAAAGCAATTCCCCAACCTAAAAGTACTGCCCATATCCAACCACGGTGCCCGACAAACTTTAAATGTCCATACCATGCGCAAAACATGACTGTATTGGACAAGCACAATAACAAAGTTGTTTGCACAAAAGGTGGCAAACTTAAAAAGTAACTCATAATGAAATCGTTAAATGATTTTATAAATAGGTTGATCGGTAACGTCGTCTAAAAAGTCTTTAGCGACTCCCTTTCCTGCAATGGGAGCATTGGGATCAATATCACACATTGGCACGAGTACAAATGCTCGTTGATGCATTCTTGGATGAGGAAGAATCAAAAAATCACTTTGACGTTTTTCTTGATCATACGTCAGTAAATCTAAATCCATTGTACGCGGTGCATTGTGAATTCCAACTGGTCGAACTCGTCCAAAATCCTTTTCAATTCGCAGCAACGCCTCTAAAAGCGCCTCAGGTAGCAAAGATGTTGACACGCAAATCACCGCATTCACATAGTCTGGGCCACTGGAGTCAATAGGAGCTGTTTGATAAAAATGTGAGCGAGCCTCAACACGCACTCCATTTTCTTTATCAATAACCTCAATCACCTCATTGAGTGCCTTTAAGGGCTCGCCTAAATTGGCCCCCAATGCAACATAGGCCGTATGTTCAAACTTACTCACCTCAATCACTCCGAAGTCTTAGATTGCAACAGTGCAGAAGAACGAGAAGTCGTCTTACGAGCTCGCCGTACTGGCGCTTTTTTAGGCTCTTCTGGTACTTCAAAAAATGTTTGCATATCCAAATGAATATCCGCATCATGCACAATCGTAATTTCATCGCTCATCGTCACGGCTTGCTTCTTTTTAGCATTGCTACGTGACCGAGTAGCTCTAGCTGAACGAGTTTTCTTTGGTCTACGTGCGGTACGTTTTTCACTCTCTTGGAAGGGCTCCTCAACAAGTAAATCCATGGAGTCATCATCAAGGATCATGTTTTCAATGACACGATCTGTATCACGCATTTCTTGCCAACTTTGAGCCTCTTGCATCAACTGCTTTTTAATTTGCGCCTTAGTTGGTTTTTTCACCTCGCCCCGTTTAACTTTACGAGCTTGTGCATTGAGTTCGGCCTGCTTTTGCACCATTTCATGACGAGTATCCTCATCGGCTTCTTGAAAGACCGTCCACCAATCTACAATTTCCTTATCAACAAGGCCCAAAAGACTACGTAAGACCATAAAGTCGTAACCAGCCCGAAACTTTGGAATATTCAACAAACCAAACGTCGCCTTGGTTGACGAGCGACGAAGTAGCTTCACCTGCAAAATCCAAATCGTCAAAATATCTTCTACAAATCGATTTTGAATCGCCAATCGCTCGCATTGTTTCCGAAGCACCTCTTGTCCTGCTTCTAGCATCGCAGGAATTTGACCTTGACCTCGGGCGATATGTTCTTCAAAAATGCGGTGAGTCATCGGCCATAGCAAAGTGGCAAATAAGAAAGATGGGGATACTTTTTTCCCAATTGAAATGCGCTCATCAGTGCGTTGCATTGCCAACATTAAAAATTCTTCCCCATGGGGTTCTTTTAATGCAACATCTAACAACGGAATAACGTTGCGATACAGATTAAGACTTTGCAAAACCTCTAAGCACTTCACAGCTCGGCCGCACGTTAAAAGTTTTAAGGCCTCATCAAACAAACGCGCCTCTGGGACATTGGACAGTAAACCAGACAGTCGTTTAATAGGCTCTAGTGTGCCGTCATCGATTTTGAAGTTAAGCTTTGAGGCAATCCGAACGGCACGCAGCATGCGCACTGGGTCTTCTCGATAGCGCTCTTTGGCATCCCCAATGATTCGCACGACGCCATCAAGAATATCTTGCATGCCATTGTGGTAGTCGATTACTTCTTCCGTTGTGGGGTTGTAATACAAAGCATTGATCGTAAAGTCGCGACGAGCCGCGTCTTCCCACATTTCTCCAAAAACATTGTCGGAAATAACACGACCAAAGCGATCCTTTTCTACCCCCTCACCTTGCAAGGCGCGAAAAGTCGAGCACTCAATGATTTCTCGCCCAAAAATGACATGGACCAAACGAAAACGTCGACCGATAATAATGGCTCGACGTTGACAGCGCTTAATTTGCTCTGGCGTTGCATTCGTAACAACATCAAAGTCTTTGGGTGTCACCCCTAACATTAAATCGCGGACTGCACCCCCAACCACATAGGCTTCGAAACCAGCCTCTTGAAGATTACGAACAGTTTTGATTGCTTCGTAACTAACTTGACGACGATTAATACCGTGCTCGTCACGGCTAATAATTCGGGGTTGTTGAGCACGAGCTTCTGGCTTTTTACCTGTCGTAAAAAGCTCTTTTGTATAGGCAATAATATTTTTGAACATTTCAGAAAGTCCTATTAGAGTCGACCTCCGAAAAAGCGTCCGTATTTACTATCGATGAAAAATTTCGATAACGGACCAACCTCGTTGTTCAGCTTGTTCTTTTAATCGAGGATCCGGATTGGTAGCGACCACATGACCATGGCATTTTTCAACGAATTCTATCAGGGGTAGATCCGTAATGGAATCGGTATAGAAAACAAGCGCCTCTAAGTCATCCACATTTATGGATTTAGAGGATAAAAAATCCATCAATCGGTCAATTTTGCTAGAGCCATAACAAAAATCTCCCATGTGATCACCAGAAAACTCCCCATTTTCTAAAATCACTGGCGTTGTTGCTAAAACCGTCTCTATGCCGAATAGATGAGCAATCGGCTCACTCACAAAACGTTGAGTTCCAGTTGCGAGAATAACATCATAACCATCAGCCTTCATCGCATTGACCAATCCCATAGCAGAGGCTTCTAGTTTAGGCTTAATAACTTGTTCTACATAACAATCTCTTTGCCACAAGAGGTATTGACGGGGGAATTGAGCTAATAACCTCATGTGAAAATTCATAAAATCATGCACATTGAAGTTACCTGCTCGATAATCAGAGAGAAACTGATGACATTGTTCGACATCTTGCGTCATATCCATGTCGGTATGTTGATTCAAAAAGTGTACCCATTCCACTCCCGCATCTACTGACAACAATGTGCCGTCCAAATCGAAAATCGCTAGTTTCACCTTCGCCTCTCTTAACCCAATAATTGCTTTTCAAGCCACTTCTTTAAAACAGGAACTGTGACGGCATTTTTCTTTAGTGCCAATAGCTCCCGATCCATTTGAGCAATCAAATGAGATAATGTCTTAATATCTCGTGGCAAATACGTCTGCATCCATTTTTGTGCCTCTGGAGTCACAATAATGCCTCGTGCGGTTGTTTGCGCTAAAAGCACTTCCCACATTTCGCCTCTGAGGGGTTTAATTTGAAAAACTGCCCCCCAAGTTAAACGAGTACAAATATCGGGTCTGACAAATTTATCTGCGGGTGACTTTTTTCCAGTCATAACAAGCGTTGTACCAGGATGGACACGAATTTCATTAATCAGCGCAAATAAATGATCTAAACCGTTTTCAGACAATGTATCAACATCATCAACTGCATAACGAACGCGATCCGGTGTAAAGGTAGGCACACCATAATCAATCAGCCCCATGGCCTGTGCCAAATGAGTTTTACCTACCCCTTCCGGGCCCCATAAATAGACTAATTGTGGCTCTGATACTTCGTTCATTCGCTTTAAACAACTTAAAGCCTCAACGTTTTCACCGGCCACAAAATTATCTAATGTTGGGGCCGGATCAATAGCAATATCAAGCGGAAGTTGTTCAAACTGCATCTTTTAGACTAAATGGCCGTAGCCTTGGTAAAATAGTGAGATTGTCAGACGGATACGCAAGTGTACCGCCACATTTAATTTTTTTGGGGATTTATCCTGCTATGACGCAACTTTCTTACGCTGCAGCTGGTGTAGATATTGACGCCGGCGACGAACTCGTTGATCGAATCAAGCCTTTAGCCAAAAAGACGCTTATTCCAGGCGTTTTAGCCAGTGTCGGTGGCTTTGGTGCCATGTTTGAAATCTCCAAAGAATACAAGAACCCTGTTCTTGTAACTGGCACGGATGGTGTTGGTACGAAATTAAAATTAGCCTTCACATTAGGTCGTCATGACACTGTTGGTCAAGATTTGGTTGGCATGAGTGTAAACGACATCTTAGTCCAAGGTGCTAAGAGCTTATTTTTCTTAGACTATTATGCTTGTGGCAAACTCGACGTCGACGTCGCTGAACGTGTTGTTGGTGGTGTGGCTCGCGGTTGCGAATTAGCCGGTTGTGCATTAATCGGTGGTGAAACCGCTGAAATGCCGGGCATGTATCCTGAAGGCGAATACGACCTCGCTGGCTTTGCTGTTGGCATCGTTGAAAAGGATGAAGCTATCGATGGTAAGTCCATTGCCGCTGGTGACGTTGTTTTAGGTTTGGCCTCTTCTGGCCCTCACTCCAATGGTTTTTCCTTAATCCGTAAGGTTGTGGAAGTTACTAACACATCTTGGGATATGCCCTTGGATGGTCGCACCTTGGCTGATTGTGTTATGGAACCGACGCGCATTTATGTCAAGCAAGTCCTCAACGTTATGAAGTCCATCAAGATCAAGGGGATGGCTCATATCACGGGTGGTGGCTTAATTGAAAATGTGCCTCGTATTCTTCCTGAAAATACTCAGGCTGTTATTCATGCTGACAGTTGGACGCGCCCGGCTGTCTTTGACTGGTTACAAGAAGCCGGCAATATCGACTCCCACGAAATGCATCGCGTTTTCAACAACGGTATTGGTATGGTTGTCATTGTTTCTGCTGAAGAAGCTGACGCAGCCATGAAGGCTTTCGAAGCAGAAGGTGAAAAGGTCTTCCGCTTGGGCGAAATCGTTGCTCGTAAGGATGGCGAACCTGGATGCATCGTTATCTAAAGGGTGCGACCAAGTAGCTAATAACCTTTCGCCATTGCGAAAAAAAGTTACTTAAATATTCACATAGGCGAAATAGCAATATTTCGCCTATTTTAATTTTGGAGTTATTTAAAATGCGTAAAGATAATCCTGCATTTGTTCCAGATTCGCCGTTTGCTCGTCCAATGACGCAAGCACATATGGACTTTTTCTCTGCCATTCCAAAAACGGAATTGCATTGCCATTTGTTAGGTACCACTCAAAAAGCAACCTTTGAAGATCTTGTTAAAGAGTCCGGCGCTCCCGTAAGTCAAGAAGAAATTGATGGCTTTTTTACTCGTGGTGATAAACCCGTTGGAGTTTTGCGCATTTTCCGCGCCTTAGAAGAGCATATTTTGATCAAACCAGAAATGCTTACTCGTATTACCTACGAATACCTCCAGGACTGCAAAAAACACGGCATTCGTTATACGGAATTTTTCTGGAACTATACAGGCCTGGCTCGACACTATAGCTATGAAGCTGCTCAAACTGCCATTATCGAAGGTATTCACAAAGGCGAAAAAGATTTCGGTGTTATCGGTCGCTTAATTCCTGCTATTGACCGAGAAGCAGAACCTGAGTTTGCTGTGGAATTAGTTCGTGAAATGATCGCTCATCGTGCCCCCGAAACAATCGGTTTAGGGATTGATTATCGCGAAAACGATCATGAACCAGAAAATTTCTGGAAGGCCTTCATGATGGCTAAGCAAGCGGGCTTTAAAATCACCATCCACGCTGGCGAATTTGGTTGCCACTGGCGCAATGTTGAAACCGCAATGGACCTTTTGAAGGCAGACCGCCTGGATCACTGTTACACCATCATTGACAACCCTGCTTTAGTACAAGAAGCCAAGGATCGTAACTTCATTTTCACAGTCGTTCCAACAAACTCTTACTATCTTCGCACCTTTAGTGATGAAGAATGGGCCATCAAGCAACCGATTCGTAAGATGGTGGAAATGGGACTTCGCGTTCATCCCAACACGGATGACCCGACAATGCACCACGTTAATGCAACGCAAACTTGGATGCTTATGTATAACTTCTTGAACTTCTCACTTGATCAACTAAAGACGTTCATGCTTAACGGCATTGATGGTGCATGGATTGACAGTGAGACCAAGGAAAAATGGAAAGCCCAATGGAGCCAAGAATTTGACGAACTAGCTAAAAAATTTCCGAACTAAAGGCATTTGAGCAAAAGAGGACTTGATATAGTCCTCTCAGACCGTTGACATACCCAGTTTTTAAAAAAATCTGGGTATTTTTACATCTCAGCTGAATTTGACAGCATTTTTAGGTAAAAATCTGAATTTGAGAGGGGCAACACTTTTGCCAAAAAAGTCCTTTGAGTCCCTTCAAAATAGGGCCAAAAAGGCAAAAATAAGATTAATTCCAGATCCAGGATCTGGATCGTCATTGCTTGCAAACTGTTTATCTCGACGATGTAGCACTAAGATGATTTTCTTCATGTTTTGACACGCTGCCACCAAAAGACATTGACCTCTGACTTTTGCTAAACCTCGGAAGCGTGCATATCTCAACCGTTAGGAAAAATCTAATTAAACCTAACTAAGCATATTTAAAAAACATACTCATTTAGACTTTTAGATTTCTTCCTTCATCATCGGGGCGAGTTTCGTATCAAAAAATCCGATACCAGAGCTCGCCTCTCACTAATGATTTCCTCATAAAGTTAACCATTAGGCCTATCGGGGTCTTGTGCTGAGTTTTCTCCCATTGATAGGCAAAGGCGTTGACCGTGTAACTCACGGCACATCTAGATCAATAAAAATCAACCTCGATGCTCAGACTGATAATTCTTTAAATTAATCGCTGCATTAAAGTCTCTATCGGCTATCAACTTTTGACAATGAGGACATTGCCAATGACGATCTGATAGCGTGAGAGACTCATTTTTACAACCACAATAGCCACATGTTTTCGAACTCGGATAGAAACGATCCGCAACAATCAATTCACATCCTCGCTGTTGGCACTTGTATTGCAACTGGCGTCGAAATTCATAAAAACCTATGTCTGCAATTCTTTGAGACAAATGGTGATTTTTGAGCATCCCTCTGACATTGAGATCTTCAATCACTATGCGAGAAAAATGACTCGTCAAATAGTGCGTCAACTGATGTAATGAATTTTGACGGATATTGAAAATACGTCGATGCACCTCGGCGACTTTCAATCGTTGCTTTTCACGATTGTGACTCCCCAATTGACAACGGGCAAGCTTACGCTGTTCACGTTTTAGCTTTTTCATCATCGTTGTATAGGGTTTAGGGGCTTCAAGCCATTAAACCGTTTTCGGTTGACTCTTGAAGTTCTTCAAGGGTTGGCTTGGTTATGTCGCACTCTGGAATGTCTCGACATGTTACACGAAATCCATTCTCGACCTTTTCGATTAAGATCGGATAAAACATTAAAATACCTCCCGAGGTGATTTGTGTGGCATCACCTCTTTTCGTTATTCGTATTGCTATACAATATTTGTGTATACGATTCAACAATATTTGTATAAATTTCACGATATCCAGATTTTCGGAAAAATCCGAGTTTTTCAACAGTCTGAGAGGACTTGATATCGTCCTCTTTTTACTTTGCACGAGCAAACCCTAAAAGATCAATTACAATGATGGGCATCTTCATTTGTGTTTTAAGGACGTTCTCGCGTCAATAACCCCTGCCTAAAGGCAGAGGCTTGAAAAAGCCCTGATTGACTAGCC
>CALESB010000002.1 GCA_937906995.1 uncultured Sutterella sp. | reverse complement strand
CACGGGACTTGCACCCGCTAGAACAGCGCACATGTCGCGCGCACTAAGAAAAGCTCGCTAGAGATTACTAATCTAGCGAGCCTCCTCAAACCTATGACATTAGAGTGATTTCACCGTTTGGGCTAAAAGTCGAGTTAAACCAACTGAAGCTTTGACCATGGTTTTTTCAATATCGGCGAAGTTAAGCGAATGATTCCCCGCCAATCCTGCCCCCCAATTCACACTAACAGTTAAAAGCGCATAGTCTAACTGAAGCTCTCGGGCTAAGGCTGCCTCAGGCATAGCTGTCATACCAACCATTTCGCAACCATCCATAATCAAACGTCTCACTTCTGCAGCGGTTTCAAGACGCGGACCTTGCGTACAAGCATAGCATCCTTTTGGTTCTACATAAATCTTTAATGTCTGAGCAGCACCTAAGAGCGCTTGACGCAAAGACTCAGTAAAAGGATTTGTAAAGTCAATATGTTGGCGAGGCATTCCTGAGTCACCCCAATAAGTCGAGTCTCTGCCCCATGTATAGTCTAGAATTTGATCAGGAACTGCATAATGACCAGGTGCATTTTCTGCTGATAAACCACCAACTGTTGCTGTTGCTAGAATCTTCGTTACACCAAGCATCTTTAAAGCCCACATCTGAGCCTTCGCAGGAATCTGATGAGGTGCATAACGATGATCTTTGCCATGACGATGCAGAAGCACTATTGCCTTGCCCTGCCATTGACCAACCACAACTTCTACCTCACCATAAGGCGTTTCAATCACTCGATCTTGTGCCTCATCGATATACAAATCATGCATACCACTTCCAACAATCAAGCCAATCATAAGGCCACTCCTTCCAACAATTGCTTCATTTGCTCTTCATTAATAACGGTAATGCCTAAGGCCTGAGCTTTTTCAAGCTTACTACCAGCTTCAGCACCCGCGACAACATAACTTGTTTTTTTGCTGACAGAACCTGAAACTTTTGCTCCCTGAGCTAATAAAAGTGCTTTTGCTTCTTCTCTGCCCATTGTAGGCAAGGTACCAGTTAAAACAAAAGTCTTACCTGAAACCAAATCATTTGCTACTTGCTCTTGAGGAGTCTCCCAATGTACTCCCTTTTCAAGTAAAGAGAAGATAACCTCACGGTTGTGTTCTTGTGCGAAAAAATGAACGATCGACATCGCCACCACTTCTCCAACATCAGGAACTTTCAATAAATCCTCTTCAGTAGCCGTTTCTAATGCTTCTATTGTTCTGAAGAAATTTGCCAAGTCGCGTGCTGTACTTTCTCCTACATGACGAATACCAAGAGCATAAATGAAACGTGCAAAAGTCGTATTTTTACTCTTTTCAATAGCTGCAAGTAATTTCTGTGCACTTTTTTGTCCAAATCGATCCAAAGCTAGGAGTTGATTTTCACTCAATCGATACAGATCTGCGGGCGTAGCAATGAGCTTAGCTTCAAGTAACTGGTCAATGACTTTATCCCCTAAACCATCAATATTTAAAGCTAAGCGCGATGCAAAGTGTACCAACGACTCTTTTCGTTGTGCAGGACAAAATAAGCCTCCTGTGCATCGGGTATCTTTTTCTTCATCATCTCTATAAGTTTCTGAGCCACAAACTGGACAAAGTCGTGGCATCTCAAAACTTTTCTCGCTTCCGTCACGCAAATCCGTTTTTACTGAAACAATTTCAGGAATGACATCACCAGCTCGACGAACAATCACACTATCGCCAATCTTTAAACCAAGCTCTGCGATAAAGTCCTCATTATGAAGCGTAGCATTAGAAATCGTCACACCTCCAACAAAGACTGGCGCCAATCGAGCTACAGGAGTTAATTTCCCTGTACGCCCCACTTGGACATCTATACCAATAACTCTCGTCATTGCCTCTTCAGGTGGGTATTTATGCGCACAAGCCCAGCGAGGCTCTCGTGATACAAAGCCCAACTCTTCTTGCAGACGTAAGTCATTGACTTTATAAACAACTCCGTCAATATCAAATGGCAAAGAAGATCGAATTTCCTTTACGTAATCATGAAACTGTGCCAACGCTTTCCAGCCACGAACAACTTTACGCTCTTTAGCTACTGGAAAGCTCCATGCGGCTAAAGTATCCAAAATACCACTATGGGTTGATGCGATTAATGAAGACACTTCACCAATACCATACGCATAAAAGTGAAGTCGTCTTTTAGCCGTCACCTTTGGATCGAGCTGTCGAAGACAACCTGCCGCTGCATTTCTTGGATTGACAAAGGTTTTTTGTCCCTCTAGGCGCTGTAAGTCATTGAGCTTTTGAAAGTCTGTTTTGTGCATAATGACTTCACCACGGACTTCAAGCACTGATGGAATATCGCCTTTAAGTCGCAATGGTATTGTCTTAATCGTCTTGACGTTAGCGGTGACATCCTCACCTACCATGCCATCGCCACGAGTGGCAGCACTGACTAACAAGCCATTTTCATAGCGCAAATTGATTGCCAAACCATCGAACTTTAGCTCTGCATCGTAATCAATCGTTCCTTCCTCTTCGATACCCAATGCGTTCCTAACTCGCTCATCGAATGCCTGAGCTCCACTTGCTTCAAAGTCTGTTTCTGTATGGATCGAAAGCATCGCTACTGCATGAGTGACCTTTTTTAAATCACTACGGACAGCCCCACCAACGCGCTGAGTTGGTGAGGTTTCACTACGAAGTTCTGGGTGAGCTATTTCGATTTCTTCAAGCTCTTCATAGACTCGGTCGTACTCACTATCAGGAACTGATGGAGCATCTAAAACATAGTACTCGTAATTCCACTTTTCGAGTTGATCTCTTAATTTCTCAACATAAACCTCAAGATCAGAATTTGCCTCTTTGGCTGGTTGCTCGAAAAAAAGCTCCCCTTCAGTAAAAAGACTCGGGGTCAAATCACTTTGTTTTTTCGTCATATTTAAACTTTCAGATGCAATGAGCGCCAAAGGCGCTCATTGTTAAGTTATTCTCGTGAAAAGAGGATTCTTGAACGAGGGCTACCAGGCTGAATTTCAGCGCGAGACATTTGCTGGTAGTACTTCGAGAGTTGATTATGGATAGCCTGGGCAGCCTCAGAATTAATTGGTTGTCCACGGGTATCTTGCATCTCGAGACCTAAGCGACAAGACAAATCATTAGCTACACTAAAGAGTTGATGTAAAGGCTTAGAGTTAGGCGTTGCTAAAGGAGCATCTAAAACCAATGTTAACTGGTGACGATCGTAATCAGCCACACGCAAGAAAATTGTTGCCTCACCGATCTGCTTAGCGTTACCTAAGAAAAAGCGCGTCGGATTTAACTGTGTAAACCCTGCCAATCGAGCAGCTTCCGACAACTCTTGAGTTGGGATAACTTCTCGCGAAGACAGCACAATGGAGAGCTGTACATCCAGACTTGTAATAGCGTCATAAAGACGCTTGGCACGACGTTCAATCTCTTGAGCTGGCTCCGTATCACTATCTGCATCCAATGCGATACCTGCTTGTTGAATTGCTACAGCAAAACGGCTAGCATCCATCTCATTAATAAAAGATTGACGAGTAGCTAGCAAAAGAACCACCGCCATTTCGTTATAACTACCCTCAGCACGAGGTTCATACCAACGTTTGTTATCAATACTTCTTACATAAATACGAATCGGAAGATTTAACTTGCGCAGATTCTTAGCCATGTCGAGCATTTGAGTGCCTGTCAACGGAGTCATGGCTTGAATCATACCAACAGACTCCGTTAGATCATCGAATTCAAAATTAAGCATACCTTCCTTCGGGAATGTGGGCTTTACAGGAATAAGTAACTCTTCCGGCTCTTTCTTTACTGGGGCTTGCGCAGGTTGAGAAGGCTCTTCCACTAAGTCAAAAACCGGAGAAGCTTTTTCATTAGTATTGCTTACAGGTTCAATCGGCTTAACGACTTCATTGTTATCTGTTTGCTTTTGAGAAAAACCATTTAAGAAAGTTGGGAATGCTTCATTGGTCTTTTTCTCTTCGACTTTTGGTTCTTCTTGTTTAGTCGTTTCTACCTTTTCCTCTGCCTTTGGCACCACAGGCGTCTCCACCACCTTTGGCTCTACTACAGGCTCTGGAGCCTTTTCTTGAGTGGGTGTTACAGGCACTTCTGCCTTAGATGGTGGCTCTTCTTGAACCTTTAACTCCTCAGTGGCATTAATACTGCTAGCCTTTTGAACTTGCTCTTCTACAGGTTGCTCTTCTGTATGAACAAGCGTTACGGAAGCAGCGTCAGACCCTTTTGACGGAATGACAGAACGTAACTTTTGATACATTGTATTTGGTTCTTGTGTCAGAGAAATATTTTGACCTTCTGACTTCTTGGCCTCCATACGCGACCAAACAAATAAACCAACAAAAATTAATGCGGCGGCTACAACCAAAAATAAAACCATATCGTTCATAAGTAGTTCCGAGCAACAGACAGTTCAAGAAAATCTTGAAGTGTCTTTTGATGGCACTTATGCCTCAAAAAACACTTTTGACGTTAACTCTTAAGATTACACCAAAGCCCTTAATTTCGGGGCATTTTCCTCAATTTCAACTTAATTTTTACTTATTTTTTTGTGCGTATTGTGTGGCCTCTTTAATATCAACACTAACAACTCTGGATACACCTGGTTCTTTCATTGTGACACCTATTAATTGTTTAGTATGTTCCATTGTGACCCTGTGGTGAGTGATCATCATAAATTGAGTATTCTCACTCATTGATCCCACTAATCGAGACAGACGTTCTTGGTTTGCTTCATCTAGCGGAGCATCCACTTCGTCCAATAAACAAAATGGGGCCGGATTTAAAGTAAAGAAGGCAAAAACCAAGGCTGTTGCGGTTAGGGTTAGCTCTCCGCCAGAAAGTTGCCTGATAGAGTGTGGGTGCTTACCCGGAGGATTGGCATACATTTCAATACCCGCCTCCAGTGCATCCTCACTTGTCATTACCAATCGAGCCTGCCCGCCCTTAAATAGCTGTACAAACTTTTGATTAAACGCCGCATTAACACGATTGAACGTATCCAAAAGAAGCGCTCGAGTTTCCTGGTCAATGCGCTTAATCGCAGACTCAATCGTTACAATAGCCTGCTCTAAATCGGCTACTTCTCGGTCGATTCGTTCAACCTCTTGCGTTTGTATTTTTAACTGCTCTAAGGCCGCATGGTTTACCGCTCCTAAAGCTGCCATCGACTTGGCTAAACGCTCAACCTCTAAGCGAAGTTGGTTCTGTTTCGGATGATCGCGTTCGTAAACTTCACGAAGAGCCTGATCATCGTACTGTAACTCCTCTAAGCGTCCTTTGACCGTTGCAAAGTCTACTTCATGCTGTTGGCGCTTCGTTAAAAAGTCCGAAATCTTGGCCTGACAAAGACGTTTTTGATCCTCAACCCCAGCTAATTCAGATTCAATTGCTATAACCGATGCCGTTGTGTTCTCTAATGTTTGGCGGGCTAAACTTAATTCCGCTTGAGCATTTTCACGCTTTAATAAGAGCTCTTGTAACCCCTCTTTCTCACCTTCCTCATCAAGTGATTCAAGTTGGGCTTTAAGCTCTTGAATTTTAGCTTGCCAATCTTTTTGCTCTGTTTGAGCGACTAATTGTGATCGTTGGGTCTCAGCAATACGCTCTTTAATCGTTTTTAAAGCCATCTCAACTTCACGTTGAGTATAGGCAAATACGTTGTAATCTTGCTGCGCTTGTCGGAATGCTTCTTGAGCCTTTTCCCATGCGAATTGAGCTTCTTCTGCTTTTTCTTGAGCTGTGGCCAAATCTTCATCAAGATGACTAAAGCGTTCTTCAGCCTCATCAATCTGAGCGCAAACTTCTTCTAATGAAAGAGCTGTTTCTTCAATCCAAGCACTTAACTCTTCACTTCGACGTTGATACGCAACAATGGCCGCCTCAAGGCGTGTCACATCTAACGCGAGCGTACCTTCCTGTCGACGCACATCTTCAAACCGAGTATTGGTTGAACGCAAAGCATCCGACAATGATGACAATGTCATATTGATCTGGCCAAGCGCCGCATGAGCGCTTTCGACTTCTAAGCGTTGAGTCTTCTCTTCAGTTTCAAGCTCAGTAATTTCAGCGCGTCGAGACAATAGTCCACTTTGATCATCATCGGCCCAGAAATTAACACTCTGTGCATCAATAATATGCCCCTCTGGGGTCACAAAATGATAGCCTCTTGGCAGCGTATTTAAATTTGCAATCGCCTCGGATACCGAATCCACCAACAAATACGGAGCTAACCAAGTTTGCAAAACTGACTCTGTATCAGCATTGGTTAAATCAAACGTTAATTCATCAACAAGATTTCGAAATCCTTCAATAGGCTCGTAATCAGCATGCCCCTGTGTTGAATAGAACGTTAATCGTGCGGGTGGAGGTGCGTAAACAAAACCTGCAGCCATTTGTAATCGAGAAATCCCAATCGCATTAACTCTTTCCCTCAATACTGCCTCAAGGGCACGCGCCCACTTTCCATTGACTTGAAGTAACTCAAACAACCTACTCATACTTGACAAGCCTTGAGTTGCGAGCCATTGATTCAGCTTATCTCCCGCTCTAGCTTTATCGTCAATCTCTCTTAATGCTGTAAGTCGAGCCTGGATGCTAGCAAAGCGCTGCTCTTTTTGTCGGATGTTTTCTTGGATTTCCTCATAGGCCAAGCGTGACTCTTCAAGTTGCGATTGAAGTTCCTCCCTTTCTTCTTGCAGGGCACAACTTTCTTCTTTGATTTCAGTTAACTCTAGTTTGAGTTCTTTAAAGTGTGCCTCATCAGGCTTTTCAGTTTGAGCAGATTCAATCTTAAGTTTTTGAAGACGCTCGCTCAAATCCTGTTTGGTTTTTGTCAAATGCGACATTTCCATGGATTGGTTACGAACGGCATTCTCAACCTCGAGGGCCTTTGCATGCAACCCTTCATAGATGGTCTTTTTGTTCTGAGCAATCTCTTCGGCTTGAATTTGGCGTTCTTCTAAAACATATTGACGCTCTTCTGCGCTAGCAACTAACTCTTCCTTTTCTTCTTGCTCTTCAATGAGAGCATGCAGACGTTCACTTTGCTTTTGAATTTCCTCTTCGCGCTTGATAAACAGTTGCTCATAACTTTGTGCTTGTGCTTTTAATAAAGAGCGTCTTTCGATAATGGATCGAATATTGCCTTCAATCTTAGAAATATCTTTATCTACCTGACTTAAATTTTCAGTCCGAGCTAGTACATTGATATTGCTTGCATTGAGCTGTTCGCGTAAAGCTTGCAATGATTCACGCTTTGCAATCAAGTTCGAATCACTACTCGTTAATTGTGCCTGTACATCTGCAATTTGCGCATTTAAACAGTCAATCGCATTTTTGCTCTCAACCATTTGCGTAAACCACCAAAGTGATTCTTTAGTCTTTCTCTCTTGATCTAACTCTTGATATCGGAGGGCAACCTGCGCTTCCGCTTCAAGCCGAGCTACGGATTCTCGTCTGGTGATCTGTAAGTCCGTAACACGCTCCAAATTAGCGCGAGTACTCGCTAAGCGCGATTCAGCCTCTTTACGGCGCTTTTTATACTTGGAGACACCGGCCGCTTCTTCCAAATACTCTCTTCTTCTTTCAGGGGAATCTTTTGCGAATTCAGTCACCATTCCTTGACTAATAATGGCATATGAATTGGCGCCAAGCCCTGTTCCCATAAATAGATCACGAACATCGGTCGCCCGAACTTGTTGATTATTAATAAGGTAAGAGCTTGTATTATCACGTGTTAAAACACGTTTAACCGAGATTTCTGAATAAGCCCCCCAAGGACCTTGTAACGTGCTATCGGAGTTATCAAACACAAGCTCCACCATGGCACGACCTGCTGGTTTGCGGTTGTCACTACCAGCAAAAATTAACTCGCTCATGCTTTTGCAACGCAAGTCACTGGCTTTACCTTCACCCAAAGCCCAACGAACGGCTTCGATCACATTGGATTTACCGCAACCATTAGGACCGACAATACCAACAATTGAAGATGGTACTTCAATGGTTGTTAGGTCAGCAAACGATTTAAATCCACTGATTTTAATCTGGCGAAGCCGCATTCAAACCTCAAAGCAAAAACGAAAATGAGGGCCTAGCGAATAAAACACCGGCCCATTGAATTAATCCGAATATTTTATCAAAACGCTATGAGCCAGGCACAGTCTTTGTTTTCTACCGCTGTCCTCCAGATTACATTTGCCCATATCAAAACGCAAAAGAGGCTCCGACAAGGCGGAGCCTCTCATTTACTTATGTGTCAAAGACACTATTTATTGTTCCAAGATAACCTCGACATGACGATTCTTTGCCCGACCCTCGACTGTTCGGTTATCAAATTTCGTAGACTTACCCATCCCTCGTGTTGATAAGCGACTACCGTCTACGCCATTTTTTACCAAAAATTCCTTGGCAGCCTTAGCACGACGCTCGGACAACTTCGCGTTATAAGCGTCACTGCCTACACCGTCGGTCCAACCGACAACCGTCACCTTTTTGGCTGGATCCAACGTCTTAATGACATCCAATGCTTGCATCAACGCCGCCTTTCCCTCTTGGGTTAACACGGCACTGTCAAACTTAAAGTGAACACTTTGAAGTTCTGGCGCGCATCCCTTAAAGAACACATCGCCCACAAAGTCCTGAAGGAGCTCTTCGTTGAGCATCAACTCTTCCAACGCAACGGTTTGCGTGCAAGGATTGATTTTCGCTAACGCCTCCACCGCTTGCTTTTCTGCCGGCGTATAAGCGGCCGACACAATGTGCACGCAAGATCCGGGGTTGGCTTCGCTAAACTTCGTCAGCGCCTCAACGGGGGACGCTTTACCAGGTGTCTTGACGTCAAAATGCCCGTCCGTAACCAATACGACTGCACTTGACCCTTGAACATGCTTCGTGAACTCTGCTAACCCCTGTTGTCCCATCCATGTCGGACGACCAAACACTTCCAAGTCGGTATTTAACCGCTCGTTCAAAGCCACACGATAGTCCTCCGAGGAACGCGCCCCCGTGGGTACTAATTTCTTAAAAGGAGCCACCGTATATAGGGCGGACTGAATCTTCGTGCCGTCCAAAACGTACTGCGATGTCCGCTCAATAAAGGCCTTGGCCAACTGAGCACGACGCAATGAATCGATCGCATCATTGGCGGGTGGTACCGGACGGTCACGCATCGCGTACTGACCGTCCTCGATCATCCGATCGAACTCTTTTTGCGCTTTCCGCTTCACGTCACCAATGGGTTGCATCATTGAACCCGACACATCCACCACGAAAGCAAATTGATCCACGGCCGATGCGCACTGCGAGAAAGACACGTTCTCCGAAGCTACACTCGCACCTACACAACCCAAACTCACCAAAATCGATGCTAATAACGGTAATTTTTTCATCACTGTCTCTCCCCGCTTAGAAGGCATACTTCAAACCCAAACTAAAGTCATAGTCCTTGGTGTATTGATCACCCTCTTCACGAGAGACCTGACCGTAAACGCGCCAATTGTTGGCCAACTGCCAATCGAAATTTACGCCGTAATAGAATCGCGTATCGTCGAGCTCGTCAGCCTTTACGGAGACCGTTTTCTTATCAACGCCCGTGTATCGAATGGTTTGGTCGCCACCGATGAAGTCATGCTTGACGCCACCGATCGCGGAGACTTGGAAGTAACGACGATCAAGACTGTTGGCATCACTGAAGTTAAACTTCTTGCCGATCGCCACACCGGCTCGGCCCATAAGGAAGTCCGCGTCGCCTTGATCGACCTTCAAGCCCGTACTCGTATGATAGTCTGCCCCCTTGGCATGGAAGTAAGCCAATTGCAATTGCGGTTCCACAAACCAATGATCCGTCCATTGGCTGTCGTCAGCGTCATTGGCAAACGAGAACATATGACCAACTTCGACGCTCCCACCATAGCCCCACGTACGGTACTTCGCGTTGCTTGAACCCGTGGCGGTGTTATCAAGACCGTTAAGCGACTGCTTATAACGTCCGGCTTGAAGTACAAAGTCGGCGTAGCTGCCTTGCTCGTGCATCCACGTGGCGTAGGCTTTAAGCGAATACTCATCGAGTTCGCCGGAAACGTGCTTAAGCGCCACACCCTCTTGGTCGGCGTTACTGTACCGGAAAGCGCCACCCACTAACCAAGCAGAGCCCTCTTGAGCTGCGACCAACGTATCGAGACCGACGTTGATGCCGTTGACATCTTGTTCAAGAGCACTACCATCGCCAATCTTTTCTTTCTTAGTAAAAGCCTTCACCCAAGCGCCGTCTTGTGCACCGTAACGGACTTCACCCAAACGGGTGCGTAAGTCATCCAAATCCGCTTGATAGGCCAAGGCTTGTGTAGCGGACGTACCGATACTTAAGTTTTCGACGATTTCGTCAGGCAAGGGTTGATCAGGTTTCGGTTGACCGGGATCGGGCTCAAAGTATTCTTGCTTAATCAAATACCAATTGCCCACACCGGTACCAGTCGTATTGGCGGCAATTTGCTTGAGACCCTCTTCGGTTTCGAGTAAGTTTTCATCACCTTCTGGAACAAAACCTAGCCCCCAAACGGTGACCATCCCTCGGCCGCTGAATTCATTTTTACCCTTTGGGTTGGTAAAGGACATAGAGGAGGCCTGACCGCCTTGTTGAATAAGCCAATCCGCACTGTGATCAAGATCTGCGTTACCGCTCATTGCGATAGTGGCTCGGTGAGTACCGGTTGCTTTATCGGTGATAATCAATTGGTCCGTTCCACCGTCGAGATTCGTGCGGAAACCAACAATCCCGTTGCTACCACTAAAGGTCTTTGTGGTGACCTTATGATAGGCAGGAGCCGTGGCCTTGATGGTCGGCGCATAGGCCAAATTAAGAACCCCATGATCCCGCATGGTGATTGAGGTGACTTGACTATTGTCGGTCACGTTCCAGATGGCGTTTGCACCGTTTAAGGTGAGATTGATCGTGCCTTCGGTATCGTAATTTAGAGGCGGATTACCCCAATCTCCGTGCCAGTTTTCATCAAATCGGACATCGGCTTGAATAGGCTTTGTATCATTTATTGCCATACCCGTCCAACGGCCATTATTGAGCTTAATGTTGACGATGCCGCCATACATAGCCTTAGCGTTACCATCAAGAGTAGTGTTTACACCGGCTAAATTAATTGTCCCCGCATCTGCGTATTCATAGACTTTGTTCTTATTGAAAGATTCATGCCTACCGGCCTCTAAATTACCGATTACATGATAAGTAGAATGTTCGTCGTCTAAGTTAATAAAGGCCTTACCAGCAACAAACACATCACCATAAATATCGGCTCGTTGAGACTTTAAGGAAATCTTAGCATTAGGCGAACTCTGTTGTGGCACATTTTCATAAACTGCATACCCTGATGCATATAACGCTGTCGGCGCACTAATTTTCATCTTAGGAGCAGACACAGTAGCAGCTCCACCATATTGCTGAATAAAAATGCCTAGACCATTGCCATTTTCACCTTTATCTATCACCAAATCATAGCCATTTTCATTTCGCCCGATCACTTCAATATTAGCTTTGGCATTTCCGAAACAATAGATTCCGCTACTCCACTCATCATTATTTAAGTTAATAATGGATAAACTCTTCGCCGTTATATTGACGTATGCCCCATTCTGAGGATAAATAGTCCTCTTTCCACCCTGCATGAAAATATCAGTATTGGGCGCATCAATATCAAGCCCACTTTTTTCTTCGTTCAAGTGTGATTCAATATCGAGAACGGCGCCATTAGTGTTACGTTGAATAAAATTCCATTGCGACGCTCCCCTTCCTTTAAGTGTAACTTTTGTCGCATAATCTCCGTCACGTACAATAGATATGCCGGGCATGGAAAAGTTCTGATTAAAGTTTAAAATATATTGTTCATTGGATGAATTTGGGGTCTTAAAATCACCAGTGTTTTTTATCTCAACGGAATCCTGTATATAAAACTCAGCAATCTGAAAATTGCTGATAGGATCTTTGGTAAACGTTATTTTGTCTTTTGGAATCAGTGCACCACTCCCAGTCCCAATTAATTCATCGAATGTTCTATCATAGGTCGGTGTTTGCTGAGCCACCGCAACCGTCGAAAAACCCACAAGCGCTAAACATAAGGCCTGACTGAGACATGAGAGCTTGAGATTTCTTTGTAGATTATTGAAAGGGAAACGTTGCTTTTGACTAAAAATTAGGGGGGGGGTATGTTGGTTCTGAGCCTGCATATCAAGATCCTCGCACAAATAAAAACAATAAGTTACATATTCTTTACAACTATAGTCCAAATTCAACATAAATCAACCTAAACCACCAACACCTAGGGAAAACCCTTCCGTACTCATGTGAACATAAAAATATCTTTTAGGACAGATACTTAGACATTTTCCAACAATAATCTCAGCAATCTTAGATCCTCAACAATTACACTCTTCACAGGTTTATGTTAGTCACCTTAACGACGGAAACTCTAGCTATTCGAGTTTACAAGTGAATCTACTATGATAAGTTTAATAGAGTTCTCCTGACGTAAAATGACCACAAGAATTATTAGCCTCTTGTGGTCATTTCGATTTTAAAGCACCATTTTAATGGTGCTGGATTTCATATTTTTGAGATTTTTAGCCTAAGTGACGGAGTGTAATTTTCTCTAAAACCTTAACCCCATTTTCCAAAAACTCTGGCACAAGTTGCATATCTGGATGATGTAAACCTGGCTCCAAATCACAACCCACACCCATATAGGCTACACGTAAAGAGGGTTTCTTTTGCTTATAGAAATGGAAGTCTTCTCCACCGCCGACACAGGTCATCTTCAGGTTATCAGCTCCAACCACTTCCTTAATGCAATCAGCCATTTCAGCTGTCAACTCATCGTCATACTCACAAGCAGGAATAACATCTCCTAGGGGCTTAACTTCAACACTGCCGCCATAGCCGTCTGCTACACCTTGTGCAATCTTTTGAGCACGCTCTAGGATCGCATTCATGATAGGGTTGGTTTCAGCTCGAACATCAAATAAGCAATAGCCTTTTTCAGGAATGATGTTAACGGCCGTACCTTGAGTTTCAATTTTTGTGCACTTAATGGACCAGGACTTACTGGGATCAAACTTCTGTGCGGCAATACCTTGAATAATGGCAGCAATCATTTCTGCGACATTTACCCCCAAATGAGGACGAGATGCATGTGCAGGATGTCCTTGAACATCGATACGCAAGAAAGCACAAGCAGCGTGCTTAATGGAAGCCGCCATCACGCCACCTGGAATATCATTTTTAGGACGGACATGCAAACTAAATGCCATATCAACGTCGTCTAGCACACCATCTTCAATGGAACTTAATGCGCCTTTAAGGGTTTCTTCACCAGGTTGGAAAAACAACTTCAACGTACCCTTTTTAATTTGTCCCTTTAAACGACTCGCAGCAGCTAAAAGCATTGAGCAATGGGAATCATGACCACAGGCATGGATAACTTTCTTTTCTCCATTGATCGTAAAGGGTAAGGCATCCATGTCGGCACGGAGCATCACCGTGGGACCTGGTTCATTTGAACGTTCATAAGCAACCACGCCCGTTTTGCCAATGCCCTCATGCACTTCATAGCCCATCGCTTTAAGGTGTTTGGCAATATACTTGGACGTCTGAACTTCCTCGAACCCGAGTTCCGGTGTCTGATGAAGATCTTTATAAACTTGAGTGACATCTAAAACTTCTGACATTTCTGACTCCTAAGGGGTAATGTTTTCGCAATTTTCTGCTAAAAAATAAAAAAGATCAAGATCCCTATTGATAGATCTTGATCTTTTTAAAAGAAAACGAACTTCTAATTAATCCTTACGAGCAAGGATGAAGACCGTTAACATGATGAGCACAAAGCCAATAATGTCGGTAAACGTAAAGGATGTACCTAACCAGACTGCAGCAAAAACGGCAGCACTCACGGGCTCAATACAAGCTAACATACTGGCCTTAACAACACCAACGTCTGCTACACCTTGAAGATACAAAGTAAAGGCTGCGACCGTACCAATCAACACAATAGAGGCAATAGCCAAATAGCCAGCCATGTCTAATGAAATTTGATAGTCCCATGCACGACAGTAAATAGCCAAAGCAATACCACCAATTAACATACCATAGCCGGTGACAACCACGCTACCCCAACGCGGAACGATACGAACCGGTAAAACCGTGTAGAAAGCCAAACCCAAGGCAGCCAAAATACCCCAGAGCAAGCCTTCTTCAGACAATTGCATTGCTTCAAAGCTACCACCCGTTGCCAAAAGGAAAACACCACCTAAGGCACACACAATAGCCAAAGCCTCACGCGGACGAGGCAAACGTAATGCTTTCAAGCAAACGAATGCCATGATAAGAACTGGGCCTAAATATTGAAGAACCGTAGCCGTACCTGCATTGGTATATTCAATGGCTACCATGTAGGCGTATTGGTCGAACAAAAGACCGACGATCGCAAAAACGATCAAGTCAATCAAGTCCTTCTTGTTTTGCAAAATACCAACTAATTTGTCTCGTTGAGAAATAATTGCCCAAGCCATCAAAGCGATACCGGCAAATACCATACGAACAACAGTTAACCACATAGAGTCAGCTTGATAGTCGGTTAATAAATATTGACCACAAGCGCCGGAGAACCCCCAGCAGACCCCACCCATGAGTGCGCAAATAAAGCCACGCACCATGACTTTTTTATTTTGTGTCTGAGACATTTAAAGAATTCCTTTCACCAATTCTTTGTTAAACCAAATTGTTATTAAGCAAAACGCTTAGATAAATAAAAAATATGAGAGCAATGTACCCTCATATTTTTACGCCCCTAATCATACGTACTTAAATTAATATTCTCAGGCAATATCAGTAGAAACCCTAAATTGTTTTTGACTTTTTTCATTCTTATCCAAAGAAAATTTGAATATTTACATTTTGTAAAATGAAGATTTAGAATTTCTTAACTAGCAATTAAAGAAAAAAGCCCTGAATGACTTCAGAGCTTTTTTAAAAACCACTAAGAATTAGTAGCCACCGTGACGGAATTCGCGTAATTGTTGAACACCCATATCGTCATAGCGCTCAAACGGTTGATGAATCCAAGGATTATTATCCAAGAAATCAACGTAATAATCCGGTTTGAGTACAGAGTGGCTCTTCCACCAAAGCACAGCCACACGAATCTCAGTAATGGCTGGATAAGCTTTCTTTAAATGCTCAACAACCTTAACCACCGTCTTACCTGAGTCGACCATGTCATCAACAAGTAACAAGCGACCCTTCAATTCGCCACCGGTTTTCGTAATAAAAGAGGCAATATCCAAATCACCTTGTACTTTACCGGCCTCTTCACGATAAGAGCTTGTCGCTAAAATCGCCAAGGGCATATTATGAACTCGTGAAAAGACGTCACCAACACGCATGCCACCACGGGCCAAGCACAACAAAGAGTCAAACTGATAACCGTCAGAATCAACAGCTAAAATCAGACGTTCGACCAAATCATCATATTGGTCTTGAGTGATAAATAAATCAGTCATAAAACAAAAGAGGGCGATTTATCCGCCCTCCCCTTCAAAAACGAATTAGCGGATAAAGGGATTATCTAACATAATCGTATGTGCACGATCCGGACCCGTAGAAACCACGGCGATCGGGCAACCTGAAACTTCGCTCAAGCGCTTTAAGTATTGCTTGGCTGTTTCTGGCAATTGATCCCAATCGGTAATACCGTACGTGCTTTGTTCCCAACCCGGGAACTCTTCATAGATCACTTCACATTGTGCGCAGGCTTCAGCACCGTAAGGCATCACTTCGATTTCCTTACCTTCGTACTTGTAACCAACACCTAAACGAACCGTTTCAAGACCGTCCAAAACGTCAAGCTTCATGACGGCCAAGCCTTGCAAGCCATTGATTTGAACGGCACGACGCATAGCGGCACCATCAAACCAACCACAACGACGCGGACGACCCGTAACTGCACCGTATTCAAAGCCCTTGTCGCGCAAGTGTTGACCCAACTCATCATGCAATTCTGTCGGGAACGGACCTTCACCAACACGGGTGCAGTAAGCCTTCGTAATACCCAAAACATAGTCAATGCGATGAGCACCAACGCCAGCACCAGAGCAGACAGCGCCAGCCACAGTATTAGAACTCGTCACATACGGATACGTACCATGGTCAATATCCAACATGGAACCTTGGGCACCTTCGAACAAGAAAGATTTTCCTTGGTCCATCAACGTGTTGATCGTATATGAAACGTCAACAACCATCGGCTTAATACGGTCTGCATATGCCAACGTATCATCGATCACCTTGTTAACATCCAAAGCTTGAGCACCAAGCTTTTGTGTCAAAACAAAGTTATGCAAGTCCATTGCATCACGAACGCGATCGGCAAAATGCGTCGGATTGTAGAGATCAGCAACACGAACACCGCGACGAGAAACCTTATCTTCATACGTCGGGCCAATGCCACGCCCCGTCGTACCAATCTTCTTAGCGCCGGCAGCAGCTTCGCGAGCATGGTCCAAGGCAACGTGATAAGGCATCACCAAAGGCGCATTACCAGAGACCTTTAAACGATGTTCAGCTTCACAGCCACTCTTTTTCAATTGTTCGATTTCGCCAAAGAAAGCTTCGGGACTGAAGACGATACCGTTGCCCAAATAGCAAGTCATGGTCGGATGCATAATGCCTGACGGGATCAAGCGCAACACAGTCTTATTACCATTGATGACCAACGTATGACCTGCGTTGTGACCACCGTTAAAGCGAACAACACCATCAACCTTTTCGGTCAACCAGTCAACGATCTTACCTTTACCCTCGTCACCCCACTGGGCGCCGACAACAACAACATTTTTAGCCATTGTTTATCCCCGAAACCTATTTAAAAATTCTTAAGCGAGTGTCAGTTCAATGTCACACTCCGTAACTTAGTAATTATGACGGAGTTTATCTCGCTTGTGAAGAGCTAAAGGGCCGATTTACGCCACTTTAAAACGATTTTTTGTTACAGCGCATAGAAATTGATTCCACAAAAGAAAAATATTCTCATGCTCTCATTAGCTAAAGCGCTATACTCAAAAATATAACAAATACACTCCCCCTCAGGAGATAGTCCCTATGCAAGCGCTTAACACCTGTGCATTTTTTGCTCTGATCGTTTTAATTGCTCTAGCGTTGCTCTCATGCATCTGCGTTTTTTCAGCCACAGGAGCGTCACTATGTCGATGGCTTTTAAAGCATTACCTCCATCGATAATCTGCACTAAAAATCACAATACGCTACCGAATGAACGGCATAATAGAAAGGCCCTCTACTTGAGTGTGGATCACAACTCAGATAGAGGGCCAAGTTATACGTTTCTAATAGTCAAAATTAGAACGTGTAACGAACACCAGCATTCCAACGGTACGGGGTCTTGATTTCGCCACCCGTCACGTATTCGAAGTCTGCATAACCGTGGAAGTTCTTCGTGAAGTTGACGTTCATACCAACGCCCAACTCATACCAACCACCGCCGAAGTCTTGATCGAAAGTACCAACATTCTTAGCAGAACGACCCGTGGTAGACGTTTCACCGTCAAAGTCATAGAGGTAAGAAGCGCGTACAAACAAAGAACCAACATTATCCGGGCAGTTCAAGCCTGCTTGAACACCAACTCGGGCAACATAAGAATCGATAGAGTCTTGCTCAATCGTGACGCCTTGGTTAGCTTCATAGCGTTCACCGGAAATATGAGAGGCCGTGAATGCCAATTGCGGCTCAACATAAGCTAAGGAGCCAACCGGGAAACGATGACCAGTTTCAACAGACATGGCAATACCGTGCGTGTTGAACTTGCCAGCGAGATTTGCATCAGCCGGACCGATATCGAATTCATTAGTGAGCTTACCCCACTTGGCAGAGACATCAAGGTAAGAACCACCTTCATAGATCCAGGTGCTATAAGCCGTCAAAGAAGCCATATAGTTGTCGCCAGAACCATTGATGAAGTCGGCATCACCCTTGTTATAAGAGAAGGCACCCCCAACAAAATGCTTCACACCTTCAGCACCAATTTGAGTATCTGCACCCACTTGGATACCGTTGTACTTGTTGGAAACGTGGTCAGCTTCAGCCTTACCACCGTAGGTGCGAGCCCAAAGGCCAACTGCGCCATCGTTGTTGCGCAATTCACCCATACGTTGAGCCATATCATCGGCTTCTGCACGCCATTGCATCATCGTCACAGCCGTGCTTTCGCCAATAGACACTAACTTGGCATTGGTCTTAGAAGCAGTTTGGACAAACTTGCCATCTTCGCCAACATAGCCGATTCGATCGTCAGCAATAAAGCCACCAGAGAACAAAACAGAGCCCTTACCTTCATAAGATTGATTCTTATTGAATTCTTCGATAACAGCGTTCATGCCCTTGGCGTCAACCAACTTCCCAGACACTTCGACATCAGCCTTAACATTGTCAGCCGTTGTGAACTTCGTGCCCTCAAGCGTGTTGAACTTAGCATTGACCTTATCGGCAGCAGCGTCAATCTTAACTTGACCCTTTTCGTTCAAAACAACATTGGTGTTGCCAGAAGCATTAGCGATCGTAACTGTAGCATTTTCAACAGCGAGAGCGGAGTCGGCTTCGGACTTGAGGTTGGCGATGGAGCTTGCTTCCTTACCGTTAGCAATCGTCAATGTCACATCTTGAGCTAGCACTACACCTTGCTTGGCTGCCTCACGTGCTGCACCATCAAATTTAATGGTGTTAACCTTAGAGTCTTTATTAACAGTCCAAGAAGAGCTAGCATCTAGCATGACTTCAGTTGTGGAGTTTTCTGCAACTGAAACACCACCAACCCAAGAGGAACCATTCTTCAAGCTGACAATATATTCGCCATGCACATTTTCTGCTTTGACAGAACTTGAACCACTGAGTTCCTTTTCATTCACTCTGTCAATGAGATCGCCCTGCCAGCTAGATCCATCCGTTAAGAAAATACTTGTTTTGCTACTTAGACTATTGTTGGTAAAGTTACCGCCTCTCCAAGATTGATAGACATTGACTACGTTACCAACTAAGTGACTTTTATCAAGTTTGACAGCATTTGTGGACTGAATAGTATCAACTTCAGGTAAATCTCCCTCTTTAGGAAGAGAAACAGCAGCATTGCTGAACTCGATACTGTCAGTTAATGTCAACTTCGTATTGGTGAAGTTGAAATAGGCTTTACGCTGAGCTTTAGCAAAACCACTCATTTCTGCAACGCGAATCTTGGTCATTTCATAGTTTTGACCATTCATATCTAAAGTCAAAACACCGTTGCCCTGGCCTGAGGGGTTCCAGTAGCTAAGTTTTACCAAACCTGGAATGTGTCCATCCTTCCCATCTTTAGAGTTAGCCAAAGCCTGATCAAAGTCACCTTTAGATACTGTCAAGAAACCTTGATCAGATCGGATTTCGTTGGCAACAACACCAGCCATTGCCTGAGCGGAGAATAAACTGGCCACCAACACGGCCGTCAAAGTCATTTTGCTATTCATAATTGTTCTTTCATATGGAAGATTATTGTTCAGAAAAGCTGCTAGCAATAACCGCCTTTCCTCATTTAGCTATTCATTCATCAATGCATTTGAATTAATGCACTACTACACTTGATAATGAATCGCAATTTCTAATATTACTGACAGAAAAGAGCAAGCTTTTGTCTGTAAATTCTCTGTTACATAAAAAAAATGTAAATTTTTAATGGATAACACTTATAGCTTTTACTTGCTAAGTGTGAGCAATAAAATTCTTTTTAAAAATTCAATAGTTACCTCCGTGTTTTAACTGAAAGAAAATTCATTACAAATTCCAGTCAATTCTTCTGTTGTTGTTTTTTGACAACATTTTTTCAATACGCAATAAGACATCACTTTTGATGCAAACGATCTAACGCTTCAAGCCATAAATAAGTGACTTCAGGCTTTTTAACTTCTAGCGGTTTGGCGTAGTAAGGCAAGCTAAATATCTGTTTTGTTATGGATCGATTCCCCTGTTGTAAAAATAAAAGTCCTCCCTCTACATCGCCTAATAAGGCAATAAAGTCAAAATCCAGTTTTTCGATAAAGGTGGGATCGTTTATTTCAACAAGACCTTCAATTAAATTTTGACCATCAGGGGCAACTGGTGAAATATTCAGATCTGTTAAAAATGTTTTTGCCATTTCTGACTGATTGGAAAGTGCAAAACGGTAAAGATCAAATGTGATTGGATTTCGGATTGTTAAAATAAGGAGGGCTTTTCTAGGCACTGTTGACCGTATACGTTCTGCCAAACTTTCCAAACTTTTTTCATAATTGCGAATAACACGCTGTGCACGCTGAGGCTCGTTAAATAAATCCCCAGCTTCTTTAAGGGAATTGATGGGATCGCTTACCCTCAATACCCGGACCTCATAACCTAAGGCCTTAAGTTCCTCGGCCCTATGAGCTGGATTAAGTTCCTCTTTACCGTTATCCTCGAGCAAAATGTAGTCGATATCACCATGACTGATAGCGCATGTCAAAACCCGTAGGTCATTCATAAAGCACGCCGTGCATTCCAAAAGCTTTTCTTGAGGATAGTATCGTTCCATATTGGGTAACTCACCTCCGATTAAAGCTTTAGCATAAATTCTCATAGCAGATAAAATCGAAACTGCTGTATCGCCTATGAAAACAGCATTTTCATATCGAGGAAAAGGGACGTATTGATTCAGCATTAGGAAAACTCCTTTGTCTTTAGGGTATAAACGCGATCAGCTAGTGCTAATAAAGCTTGTTGATGGGTAACAAGTACCAAAATTGTTTTTCGTAGATTTTGTTTCAGTTCATGCAAAAGACGAGTGGCAGTTGCATCATCTAAACCGGAGAAACTCTCATCCATCAACACCATAGAAGGTTGATTAATAAAGATTCGGCCTAGACAAACCCTTTGTTGTTCACCACCAGAAAGCGTTGAACTCCAGTCGCAAACTTCATCGAGGGATGAGATTAGATGTTCTAATGAAAGTGTTTTTAAAAGATCCGTCGCTTCTTTATCGTTTAAGGTTGAAGCAGATTGGGGGTAGGCTAAATTAGATCGCAAAGTTCCACTAAAAATATAGCTGGTCTGCGGTAACCATAAGGTGTTTTTGGGAGTTTTAACTTGTCCCTCGAAATCAGAATAAAAGCCCGACGCGACTTTTAATACCGTGCTCTTTCCAACACCAGAGGCCCCATTCAAGACAACCAACTCTCCTGGATAGGCTTCTAAATCAACACAAAGTCGACGTTGGCTCCTCAATGGACTCAAAATAGGTAAATTTAACAGTCCCTTAATCGTTACTTTAGATTCCAAACATGTTTGATTTTTTTGAAGTTGGCTTCGAATGTCATCGGACTTGACTAATCCTAGCTCTAATCGATTTAAACGCTCATAAGTAGCTGCTAACTTTGCTAAATCATCATAAGCAAAAATAATCCAAGACAAGGATCGAGCCACATCTGCAAAGGCCCCTCTAATTTGCATCAGCCCCCTAATTGAATTCCACCAGCAAGAAATGTCGGTAAAGAAAAAAAGATGGGGGCAAGATGCGTGACTTGACCTAAACCAACCGTAAAGAAATCCAAGTCACGTTGTTTTTTCACTAGCTGAATAAGTTTGACCATTAAGTCATTAAATTTTGACGTCAAGTCCTCTACTTCCCGTGCTTCTCCATGAGCGCCAGCAATTGCACCGGCATGGCGTCGCTTTTCAATTAAACTTGCTCGCAGATCAGCCTCTTTATGTTGTACCTCAAAATTAAAACGTTTGAGACGATGCCCAATAAAATGAGTTATTACTGTAGAAATCACCGTATAGACCAAACATACCCAAAACATGTAGCCTGGAATTGTGATGTCAAAAACAGTGGCCGACCCTGATAAATTCCAGAGAATGATTGAAAAGCTACCGATTGTCAGTAGCGAGTCAAAGAAACTCAAAAACAAATTCATTGATAATGACACAAGTGCTTTAATGTCCTCTGTCATCCGCTGATCTGGATTATCTGGTTCTTCTCCAGATTCTTTAAGTAAGAAATGAGCCCCCTTCTCAGAGAGCCACAAATGGAAGAATTCTGTTGTGATATCACGTCTTACAGCAAGAATAAGACGATCTTTCAAATAGGAAGCACTAACCAACAAAACGATAATTGCTGATGCTAAACCTATGAAAAACATTAACTCTTTGTAGATTACCTCAGCATTAACACTCTGCAGTGCATCGTAAAAACGCCCATTCCAATCATTCAACGCAATGGCAAATTGGATATTTATCGTGTAGCTAAGCAGTAAAACAACAAATAGACACCAAAACCACCATCGCTCTAGGCTAATGAAATAGCGCCACAATACTCGAGGTAATCCTTTTTTGTAATTCATTCTTTTTTACTTACGATAATGATTCTCATTATATTAAATAGTTTCACATGGTTAAGTCAAACAATTCGCTCATCTTTGCACTTTTTATCCTTACTTCTCTTTCGACTTTATTTAGAATGGTTCTCACTTTCATTTGTAAGGTTCATAAGATGAATACCTCTCTCAAACTATCTTTGCTCGCTTCTGCACTCTCTTCGTGCTTTATCTCTGTTGCGAACGCCAACAATGACGTATCTAAATCTGATGATGCGATCGATGGCGTCGTTGTTACAGCCACTCGCACAGAACAACACATCAGTGACACCGCCTCTTCTGTTAGCCTGGTGACCCAACAGGAGTTGAGTCAAACCATGCCATTGACGATTGGTGAAGCAATCGAGTCCATTCCCAATGTCACGGTAACGGATGCAAATATGCCGATTTTCTCTAAGGTCTCGATTCGTGGTTCGGACTCTAATCAGATCACTTATTTAATTGATGGAGTACGACAAGACAACTACAGCATCAGTGGCAGCCGTCCAAATGGTTTTTTCATTGATCCAGAACTTGTTAAACAAGTTGAAGTTCGACGCGGTGGTGGTAGTTCCCTTTATGGCAATGGGGGTATTGGTGGCACAATCGCATTAACGACAAAATCCGCCGAGGACCTGTTAAAACCAGACGAACAATTTGGCGCCATTGCTAAAGTTGGTTACGATGACGCTTCTCGTGAATGGGCCAAAGGCGTTTATCTATTTGGCCGTATGGACTCTGGAGACTTATTACTTGGTTACTCACGTCGAGACGGAGAGGAGGCACGATCAAGCAAAACTGGCCGACGCAGTACGACGCCTTTAGAGACAACTGGGGATGCTTTTATTGCCAAAAGCACTATTATGCTGAGTTCAGCATCAGCCCTATCTCTAACCTACAATTACGACAAATTTAATTATGATCGAGGTGCGTCTAACCCAAGCTTTGATCATTATGAAAATGAACAGCACCGTATTACCGGTAGTTGGGATTATTCGTCGGGCGACCTCGTCAACCTAAAGGCTAATCTTCAATATGTTCGTGGTGACAACGCCATGGAAAACGAACGCACTGGTTATAAGGATAAATTTGAAAGTATTAGTACCAATCTGCAAAATACGTCAGAATTTTCTTTTGGGGTGGCTCATACACTCACCTATGGTTTTGATGCTTCTCGAACAAAGCAAAGTGCCGTCGATAATTTAGGCTTTTCCGACACTTCTCGACCTGATAGCCGAGGCATAGATGCTGGCGTATTTATTGAAGACAATATTGCACTCACCAACATAGTCACATTGTCACCTGTTCTTCGTTGGTCATATTATGATCGCAAGTCCAATGAGGGTCTTAAGTCTAAATCCGACTCCAAGCTTTCTCCTGGTGTCACTTTGTCTGTTGCTCCAACCGAAAACCTCAATATTTACGGCTCTGTCAATAGTGGGTATCGTCCCCCAATGCTTGACGAGATGTTCTTTGCAATGAGTTACCCCTCTACCGGTATAACCTCTGTTGTGATTGCAAACCCTGAAATTAAACCCGAAACTTCCCTAAATTATGAAATTGGGCTTAACTCACAACTGAGCCGGCTTTTCACTGAAAACGACCGATTGCAACTAAAAGGGGCCGTTTTCTATGACAAGGTCAAAGATTTAATTTCTGCCGACATGATCGACTTTGACCCAAGAAAAATGACAATGTACTTCAAAACGGTTAACGTGGGCGAAGTTGTCAGAAAAGGTGCAGAGGTCTCTGCCGATTACTCAATTGGTAATGCTTCCTTGCATCTTGGTTGGGGTCTCGTTCACGCCATCGATAAAGAAACCAATGAACGCCTACCTGGCATCGTTCCTCAAACAGCGACCCTTCGCACCACATGGGCAGTACCTTCTAAAGACTTAAAGCTTTGGTACCGACTCAATTGGTACGATGGTGGCAAGAGTTCAGTGGATAACTACCAAACTCAAGAAGAAAACATCCATCTACCGTCTTATTGCACTCATGCACTAGGACTACAGTGGACACCCTCAGTCGCTAACTTTGCTGACTTTACAACAACTGTTGCCGTTGAAAACATCGCCAACAAGACCTACCAAGAACTTAATGGCTCGTATGGATATGGTCGTACTGTTCGTGTTAATGTGACTGCCCGTTTCTAGCTGTCTATCTGACATGACAAAGGCTCTCTAAGGTTTTTAGAGAGCCTTTGTTTTAATTATGAGGATCAATAAATAGAGTGCCTACTTAGCTTAAATCCTCAAACCAGTAGGGATTCGTCCATGCCTTTTTACCATCGCAATCACAAATAATAATTCTCATCCACGGACTATGAGTAAAATGTGAAAGGTCAATCGTTGCTTTAGTGATGCCTTCACCACAGGCATTAGCATTAAGGTACCCCTGACCATTGACCAAAATACGAGTAACGGCCGTTGTACGAATCGTTAATTGCTTTGTTTCTGGGTTCCAATCCAGGTCGTGAATTTCGGGCCCTTCCGAAGAATAGAATTGACCGTTTTTTAGAGCATTCAATAAATCATCCGCTTGACTGGATGCTGCTTTGACATTGACCCAAGCGAGAGCCAAATCAGGCATATGACCGTGACTATCATCGACGGCAGTCACCCAAATGCGACGTCCCTTATCAAGAAGACCGTCAACTAAGTAAGACCCATCTCCACGTTCGTGCATCACTTGGCAACCGGCATTAAACACTTCAACTGCGTGAGCGGTGTCAATACTTTGGGCGTCTTCAAGCGTTAATTGATACCAACCTGGGTGCACAATACTTAAAAATGCACCAGCTTCGACAGCTCGACGTGCAATTTCTTGCGTTGTCTCTCCATCTTTGGGCGGTTCAAAGTCCACTGGCAAACCATTCGCAGTCATGTGCCACGTCCATCCATTGGAGGTTTTTCCTACGTGCAATTCGGCCGATGGAATCACCGTTAAGCCTGACAAAGGCTTCTCCGGCACAGTAATCGGAAAGTGAAATTCCGACAAGAAGTGATCCGTGATGCAAACAAAGTCGTACCCATTAGCTGCATACATTTTTAGCAATCTCTCAGGTGTACGTTCTCCATCAGAAGCTGTTGTATGCGAGTGCAAGCTACCACGGTAAAAAGGACCCGTTTTATCAAAAGGCATTAATTTCATCATTAAATTCCTACTTAAAGCTTTTGTCGAAGCGCAAGAATGCTTTCTTGTAACTCACTAAAACTTGTGATTAATCGTGAAGCGCCTGCTTGAAAAAGAGCATCTTCCCAGCATTGACCCATGCGGTTAGTGCCAATAAATCCCCAAGCGGTCATACCTGCTGCTGTAGCCCCCGTGATTCCTGAGGGACTATCATCCACAACAAGGCAGTTTTCCGGTTTCACCCCAAAAATATCGGCCACGTGGAAAAATAAATCGGGAGCAGGTTTCCCATGTTTTACCTCTTGAGCAGAGTGCCAAACTCCCTCTAAATATGGATCTAAACCAGTACACTCGAAGGCCAATTTGAGTCGATTAATGCCACTATTGGAAGCCACGCAGTACGGAAGATTTTGGCTTTTAAAAAAGCCTAGCGCTTGCTTAACCCCATTGACCGGCTGAAGTTCTTTTTTAAAGAGCTCTTGGATCATGCTGTCCTTTTCTGCCATCCAGGCCTGCACATCCTTAACGCCATAATCAGCCTGCATTGCTTCAGCAATTGCCTGAGAGCTTTTTCCTGTAAAGCGCCTCATAATCTCTTCGCAAGAGGGTCTTGCTCCCGTGGTTGAATACTTTTGAATCGCAAGAGCATCTGCAACACACGCTAGCGGTTCACTATCGATCAAAACCCCATCGCAATCCAGAATCAACAGTTCTAGTTTTTTTCTCATTACATACCTCTAGAACAAGGACTCGGTCGCTTGAACAATTTGTTGAAGCCCATCATTGACGGAGAGTTCACCACGCATAACCAAACCAATAAGATCTCGTTGACGATACCAAATCTTCACACCGTTCTTACCCTTGTAACCTTGCCATGCAGCTGCATACGGTGCTTGCTTAACCGGCGTGAACCAAAGTGGATTTTGTTTATAGAATTCACCCAAATATTCGGGCTTTTCAGCCATACGGTTAGTTGGCATATAGCCAGAGCCCAACACGGCAAGCTTTTGACCTTCCGGACCACAGGCAAACTTAATGTATTCCCAAGCAGCCTTTTGCTTGATTGGGTCTTTCGAAAGAATGACGGCGCCATTACCACCCGTCGGCAAACGACCGTGATCCTTGTTCATTCTCGGGTAGATTTGGCAACCCAACTTAAACTTATCACCGATCAAATCAGTGAAAGCTCGGGCCGAATTCGGAGAGGCAGCAATAATGCCAATCTTGCCGGCTACAAACTGCTGACGAGACTGTTCATAGTCACGCATTTGCATACCGCCTTCTTTCATAATGCGGACACACATTTGCAGTGCCTTCAGACCAATATCATTATTAAATCCGCAGTGCTTGCCGTCTTTATCCATTAACGAACCACCTTGCTCAAGCACCATTGTTTGCCACAACCAATCATCAGGCCAAGCATGAATATCGTAGGCAATCCCATTCACACCGCCAAGCGCTTGAATCTTATTGGCCAACTTTAAAATTGCATCCCAATCGGTCGGGAAGTTGTTTGGATCGCCACCAGCAGCTTTAACAAGGTCTGCATTAAAGAACATGACTGGCGTTGAAGCGGCAAACGGTAAAGCATATTGACGACCATCAACCTGACCGATTTTTAGCATACTCGGATAGTAATTCTCATCTTGCCAAACCTGACCTTCTTGCTTAACGAAGTCTGTCAAATCAACAATTTGCTTACGTTTTTGGAGTTGTTTGACTGTTTCGTCAAAATAAATCCACGCAGAGTGATAGATGTCAGGCAGCTTATTCGTCACTGCACTTCGTAAAAGTGTTTGATGTGCTTCTAGATACGATTGGGGAGAAGCGCGGAAACGAATCTTGATCTTCGGGTGCTTTTTCATGAAAGCGTCAGCAATGGTCTTAAAGTAAGCATCTTGACCCGGCATTGCATGCAACAGTTCCAACTCAACCGTATTTTCCGGTTCAAAAACAGTCGATGCATAACTACCAACAGCACCGGTACTTAAAAACAAACCCGTCAATGCAGAGCGAGTAAGAAATTCACGACGTTTTAATTCACTCATGACGAATGATTCCTTTCAATAAACGTTAAATGAAGGATGCGTCAAACGACCCATCCAATTTATTACTTGACCCCTGAGTGGGTCACACCTTCCATAAAGTCTTTTTGGAAAAGACCAAAAAATGCCATTACAGGTAAAACCATTAAAGTGGCGGCGGCCATTAATGAACCGAAGTTAGTACCCGTCTCAGGATCAGAAAACTGAGCTAAGCCCAAGGGTGGCGTGACCATGTCAGGACTGGTAATCACAATCATGGGCCAATAAAGATCGTTCCAATGCGCCACAAAGGAGAACACTGCAAACGCAGCCACTTGGGGACGTAAAGCTGGCAAAGCCACTTTCCATAAAATAGCGGCCTCACTCATCCCATCCATTCGCGCCGCCAAAATAATTTCCTCTGGAAAGCTCATAAAAGCTTGTCTAAAAAGAAAGATGGCGAAAACGGACAAGAAAAATGGGAACATCAGTGCGAAGAACGTATCAAGCAAGTCCATTGCAGCCAATCCCATAAAAAGCGGAATTGCTGGAGCTTGAATCGGCACGGCCAAGCCCAAAAGAACAAACAAGAAGAACAATCCTTTGCCGTTAAAGTCATAGCGAGCTAACGACCAGGCTGCCGGAACAGCTACAGCCAATTGCATTACTAGCACGCCGATACAGACCACTAAACCATTTAAGCCAAAGCGCAATAGGTGGGTCTTTTCAATGGCTGTCACATAATTAGAAAAGCCAACAAAGTTTTGTGGCAACCAGTGAAACGTCCCCATAAACACTTCAGAAGGTTCACGAAATGAAGTCGTGATCATCCAATAAAACGGGAACAAAATTAAAAAGGCTGAGCCCAACAAAAACACGTGTGTCAAACACTGACTTGGCGATAAAGGACCTTGTCGAAGAAACAATTTGGTCCATTGATTTTGAGTAGTAGAGGAAGTCATTAGTAGTGCACCTTCTTTTCAGAAATTCGTGCTTGGATCCAAGAACCCATCACAATCATGATGAGGAAAACCACTGTCATTGCACTAGCGCCTGCCGTATTTAAGTTGGCAAAGCCTTCGGTGTAGGCGCTATAGAGCAAGACATCAGATGCCCCTTGCGGACCGCCGTGCGTTAAGACAGCAACACTGTCAAATAACTTAAATGCAGTGATGGAGCTCGTAGTCACAACAAAGAGCATGGTTGGAGAGATTAGCGGCAACGTCACTGTGAATAAGCGACGCCAGAAACCGTCTGCACCATCGATGGTGGCAGCATCGTTGACTTCGGACGGAATGCTACAAAGCGCCGACATAAAAAGCACCATATTGAAACCGGCCAATTGCCAAATCCCTACAATTCCTAAAGAAAACATCACCCAATCAGGATCACTAAAGAACGCTGCACCTTGAAACCCTAAAGCTCTTAAAAAGAGATTGACTGGACCAATACTGTCGTGCAACAAATACTTCCAAACAATTGCCATTGCTACGAGAGTGGAGGCAACTGGCATAAAGAAAATAATGCGATAGGCTTTGCGACCCCACTTGGCGTTTTCCACCAAAATCGCCAGCACCAAACCAATAATGACTGCACTCGGAACAACAATCAGTACATAAAGAAGCGTGTTTTTAAGTGATCGAAGAAACGTATCGTTAAAAACCAGTTCTTGATAGTTTTTTAAACCTACCCAAGAAAACTCCGTACTGCCCAACGCATAGTCTGTAAAGCTCATTGCAATAACAATAACTATGGGTAACAGTAACGTTAAAAACATCAATAACGCTGCGGGTAAAGTAAACGCATAGGCCCAACGATCAGGATGCCAACTCTGCTTTGTTTCATGAAAAAACATAAAAGCTCCTAATCAAGTACCGTTAGTGCAGGACAGGGAATTCGACTGCCACGGTCGTCGAATAGATGCATTTCACAAGCATTGATGCCAAAGGACAGTAAGTTAGACCAATGATTTGACTCCCCTCTCAATCGCTTGACACAGTCGGCTGAAAAACGAGCAACAATTGGCGTCTTAGGTTGGGCGTCTAAGTGGCCATACAGTAGAACATCGGCACCAAGCACTTCCTCACGCTCGACCTTAACTGAGAAAATGAGATCTGCTTGAGACAATTGTTCATTCACAAGCCATTGGTGAGGGCGAATGCCTATAGAAAGTTTTGAACCATTTGCAACTCGCAGCAAAAGTAATGAAGTAGCCTCACCTGCAAACTCCACTCTAGAACAGTTAACCTTTACTTCGATGAGGTTAATTTCAGGACTACCAATAAACTTTGCAACTCTGATATCTCGCGGTGTTTCATAAAGCTCTTCTGGAGTACCCACTTGCACAATTTCACCATCCATCATCAATGCAATTCGATCTGAAAGTGTCATTGCCTCTGTTTGATCATGAGTCACGTAAATGATGGTTGCACCCATGCTCTTGTGAAGTTTCGCAATTTCGCCTCGCATATGCACTCGTAGACGAGCATCTAAGTTGGATAACGGCTCATCCATTAAGAAAACGCCAGGATTTCGAACCATAGCTCGAGCAATAGCGACACGCTGGCGTTGGCCACCTGATAACTGGCTGGGTTTATTATCTTGCTGAGTATTAAGTTGAACGCTTTCAATGGCTCGAGTGACATCTCGTTCAATAGAACGGTACTTGTCTCGAGCTAATAATGGGCCAATCCATGGTAAGCGCTCAATTGCCGACAAACGAGACATTCTTAAAGGGGTCGCGACGTTTTCTCGAACCGTCATATGTGGGTAGAGTGCGTAGGACTGGAAAACCATTGCCACACCACGGTCACGGGGTGCCAACTGAACAACATCTCGGTCATCAATATTCACACTGCCGCAATCGCAGTCTGTTAGTCCAGCAATCAAACGCAAAAGGGTGGACTTACCGCAACCAGACGGACCCACCAAAGTCATGAATTCGCCCGGCTTAACCGATAAAGAGATGTTATTTAAAATAGTTTTTTCACCTGCCTTCTTTAATACAGATGAAAGTGTGACAGCACTTGCCATGAATTCGATTCTCCGTAGACCAAAAAGAATAGGCAAAAGGATAAAAATCGATCATGACAAGACGATGAAGATTCTGTGAATTGTTGATAACGAATAATGAAAAACCTCTCCGACAAATGTCATATTGCCGGAGAGGTTTTCATTGGAGTCGAACCGAGAATTAAAGCTTTGCTAGAGAGTTACACACCAGATAATGCTTACTCCCAATGTCAGCAAGATGAAGCCAAATTTTCTAACTGCTGAGGCTGAGACTGTTTGAGAAATCTCTCTGACAGCCTCTAACCAGCGGGTTGGTGCAACAAAAGGCATAAATCCTTCGATAATGCACACCAAGGCTAATGCCAAAATCCAGTCATTAACAGTCATTTTCTTACTGCTTAGGATTCTTCATGTACTTGAAGAAGTCCGAAGATGGATCCACAACCATGACATCTTTCTTGTCTGCAAAGCTTGCACGATAGGCTTCGATATTGCGATAGAAGCGAGCAAACTCGGGATTCTTCCCAAACGCCGCATTGTACGTAGCATTAGCGGTCGCGTCACCTTCACCCTTTAAGGTTTGAGCTTCACGATAGGCTTGAGCCAAAATGACCTCTCGCTCACGATCGGCATTAGCACGGATTTTTTCAGCCTCTGCTGCACCACGAGAACGCTCTTCGCTTGCTACTCGTTTACGCTCCGCTTCCATACGGCGATAGACAGACTCGGAAATTTCCGGAGTAAAATCAACACGCTTTAGTCGAACATCCACAATCTCTACGCCAACATCTTTGACGCGTTGTTGAAGACCCGTACGAATTTCAGTCATTGCCATGTCTCTTTCTCGAGATGTGACAGCATTGACCGTGCGTTTATTAACCGTTTGGTTAAGAGCATCACGTAACAAGGCAGAAATACGATCATTTGCCGCTCTTGTGTTGCCTTGGAAAGAAACCCAATAACGACGAGGATCTGAAATTCGCCATTTCACAAAAGAGTCGATCAACAAGTTTTTCTTTTCACTTGTTTGAATTAAGTCAGCGCTAGGCGTATCTAACGTCAAAATGCGCTTATCGAGATAGACAACATTTTGGAAAGGTGGTGGTAGCTTAAAGTGTAAGCCTGGCTCTGCCTGAACCTCTTTTAACTCACCCAAAGCAAAGACCAAAGCATATTCACGCTCGCCCACGGTGTAAAGACAGAAATTTGCTGCACCAATCGCAACCAAAAGACCTAAAGCTAAAGAAGATAATTTTTTCATTGTCAATCTCCTTAGCGCATACGGATACGCATATCACGTACATCGTTGGTCATGGTTGAATTCTCTGTCGGTTGCGACGATGCCGATGTCGTTGCGCTCGTCACATCGCTAGAGGCCTCTTTGGCTTGCATCGCTTGCAATGTTTGCGTTTTATTTTGTTCCATTAATTTGTCAAAGGGCAAATACAGGAGATTATTACCACCCTTAGCATCCACATAAACCTTCGTTGATGACGTCAACACTTGTTGCATAACGTCAACATACATACGGTCACGCGTGACTTGAGGGGCTTTCTCGTATTGTTTAAGCACTTGAGTAAAGCGCTCGGCATCACCTCGAGCCGTTTCAACAACACGAGCTTTGTAACCTTCAGCTTCTTGCGTCAAGCGAGCTGCCATACCACGTGCTTTTGGAACCACCGCATTGGCATAAGCTTGACCTTCGTTGATTTGGCGTTCACGGTCTTGACCAGCCTTAACTGCATCATTAAATGCAGCTTGAACCGGTTGAGGAGGTTGTGCATTTTGAATAGCAACAGACATCACTTCAATACCCGTTTGATAACGGTCTAGCATGTCTTGCATTAAATGCTTAACAGCCTCGGCAATCTCTTGCTTACTTTCAAACAAGACATTGTCCATCTTTAAGCGGCCCACAACTTCACGCATAGCAGACTCAGCTGTATGCAATACTGAATCATCAGGGTTTCTTGAGCGGAAGAGATAGTTCATAGCCCCTTCACCCGGCTTGATGCGATATTGAACATTGAAGCGTAAATCAACAATATTTTCATCGTCGGTCAACATCAAAGCTTCTGCTTCTCGTTGAGCCCTTCCTAAAGCACCCACTTCTACAGTACGGACGCTACTTACGTCGACAATATCAACCGTTTGAATCGGCGACGGAAAGTGCCAACGGAAGCCTGGCATCGTAGTTTCGGTGTACTTCCCAAACGTTGTCACAATACCGGATTGGCCTTCGGGAACGATGTAAAAACCTGTCGCACCCCACAGACCTAATGCGACCACGGCAGCAAAAAGGATGCCCTTGCCACCCGACTGAACTTGAGGACGATGACCGCCACCCATTGACTTAAAGCGTTTCATGACTTCTTGAAATTCATCATCTTTGTTCGCTTTAGATTGTTCATTGTCTTGGTAAGCATTGCTTCGGTCGTCATTTTGTGCATCAAACGTCTGACTGTCTCGACGATGATTGTTTTGGTTTTGACCTAACATGCCACCTAAGGCACGATTGAAGTCCTCCCAGAGTCGCTCGAGATCATCACCGTCACTATTGCCGCGACGGCGATTGTTGGCTAAACGTTCTTGATCATCATTATCACGATTGTTTTCGTTTTGGGGATCTTGACTTTGACGGTCATCAGAAGACTTATTCTTCTTAGGATCTTCTTCTGACGGTCCACGGCCCCATTGGGGGTCATTTAACGACATGTATTAACTACTCCTATTAATCAGACAAAAGTCCGAATACGTCATATTAGGTGCAATTGTATCTGAAAGAAATCAATTGATTTAACTGACTGAAGCAACTCTTAACAAGATTGAAGTAAACTTAGTTGCTCCTCGGCTTATAGTTTTACTAGTTACGTTACATATTTTTACATTAGTCACTTCAAAAAGTGCTAGTTTCTCAGCATTTAATTTAAATTTTTTAAAAGAATAATTTGAACTAGAGCCATTTTCTTGATCTAATCGGGATCAATCGAATCGCTTTTACATCTTTGTACCTAGAAACTAAAGGTTACCCCAAGGTGTTTTTACTGAGAATCTATTACCATTCGTTACAAGGCACCCATGGGTGTCTATTCTTTATTACTAATAACAACAGAGGATTTTCCTATGTCTGATACGGTAAACACTCCGAAAGAGGAAAAGGCTGGTATTGGCGGTTACATCGCTTTGATCTTCGCCTGTGTCTTCTTCTCTGGTCTTTGTGCAGGTAACCACTGGTGGGGTATTTTTGACTTCGCCACGTTGAACGGTTCGTTTGGTAAGTTGGTCTCCGGTGTCACGCTCGACGGCGACGCTGTTAAGGCTGCTACAACGACTTTCCGCGGTAAGGGTGGTAGCGGTGCTCTCGACGGCTTCGCTTTTGCTCTTACGTTGGTTCCGACCGTTATGTTCGCTTTGGCCATGATCACGGTCTGCGACCACTACGGTGCTTTGCGCGCTGCTCGCCAACTCTTGACCCCGATCCTTCGTCCGATGATGGGCGTTCCGGGTTCTTGCTCTTTGGCTTTGATCGCTTCTTTGCAATCCACCGACGGTGGTGCTGCTTTGACGCGTCAATTGCTCGACGCTGGTGAAATCACCGAAGACCAAGGCGACATTTTCGCTATGTTCCAATTGTCTGCTGACGCAACGATTACGAACTTCATGGGTGCTGGTGTTGTGCTCTTAAGCTTGACCAACGCAGCTGGTAACACGGTTCCGACCTCCATTGGCGTGTGCTTAGGCATCATGCTCATCATGAAGGTTGTCGGCGCTAACATCATTCGCTTCTTGAAAGTCTTCCGTAGCAAGAAGGCCGCGTAATAGGTTGGAGGTCTAAGATATGTCACATGCTAATTCTAAGCCGATGGTTACCGACATCTTCGTGAAGGGCGCCCTTCAAGGTTGGGACATCGCTACGCACTCTACCATTCCTAACGTTTTGATGGCCTTCGTTATCATTCGTGCCTTAGACGTTGCTGGTATGATCCCGATTTTGGGCGACCTCTTTAAGCCGCTCATGGGTTTGTTCGGTCTTCCTGGTGAAGCTGCCGCTGTTTTGATCGCAGGTTGGATGTCCATGGGTGGCGGCGTTGGTGTTGCCGTTGCTTTGTTCGACCAAGGCGCTTTGTCCTTGCACGACTGCGCTATCGTTGCTCCCGCCATCTACTTGATGGGCTCCCAATTGCAATACATGGGTCGCGCTTTGGGTGTGATTGGTACGCGTGGTAGCATGATCCCGGTTTTGATGGGTGTCTCTATTTTGAATGCCTTCATCGCCATGATCATCATGAACATCATTGTCTAGTTAACTCATTGATTTAATTAGATACTGATTTCAAAGGGAGATGGTAAAACATCTCCCTTTTCTTTTTCCTGTGTACAAAATGTGTACAAAGTAATTATTTTTTGAAGGTTGTGTGTACATGCTTTGTACACAAAATTAATGGTTTTTGTACACAATTATTTTTCTTTATAAATTAATATCTTACCTATTCGATTGCTTAACATTTAAGCGAGACTCTTTATTTATACGATAACTCCATTCACTTTTAGCCCGGTTCCTTATCCACAAATTTTGTGTACAAATTGTGTACATCGCTTTCTTAGTTTCATTTAACAACCTTTATTGTCTTTATTATGTAGTTAGATTTAGCCTCATTATTATCAGAGCTAGTCCAACTATTTATTTCTTTTAGTTAAGTTTTTTCTATGATTAATTTTTTAAATTCATTTCGAAAAGAACTTATTAATAGAAACGTGTTTTTATATTAATTTTTACCATCCAGAAACTTATTCATTTTTTCTGATTAATCAATAGATTTTCTAAAATAAACACCCCCGTTGAACCTATTAATAATGAAAATGTAATTATTGTGTTCGATTTCTCTACATTTACAGTACTTTTTGAAATGGAACAAACTTTTATCGACGTGTTAACCTTAATGTTTCTGTACAATTAGAGACATAAATTAGACGAATAAAAAGTATTTTATTCTTGCTAATTTCCCGAGCACTACTCGGCTTTTTGAGTGCTTAAATGAAATGTCATTTTCTGACACTCAATGCTCAAAAAGAAAAAGTGCATAGAAAAAATTTGCACTTATAACTAATTTAAAAGTTACGCTTAGTCTCTAAGCGAATACTCATTTATTAAGGGAGAAACCAATGGTTCAAGAATTCCTCAAAGACCTTGAAGAAGTTGTCAATGTCGACTGCGGTACATCCACGATCGAAGGCGTGAAGCAAGTTGCTGAAACCTTTGTCCGTCATTACGAGTCCCTCGGCTTTACGGCTGAACTCGTTGACCTCGGCCCGTCTGTTGGTCCTGGCGTTTTCGCTACCAACAAGCCTGGTGCTACGCGCTACGACGTTATGCTCAATGCTCACTTGGACACGGTTTTCCCGGCTGGCACGGTTGCTGTTCGCCCGATGTCTATCAAGGGTGATCGCGCTTATGGTCCTGGCGTTTTAGACTGCAAGGCTGGCTGCATGACGATCGTTCACGCTTTGAAGCATTTGCCGAAAGAAACGCTCGACAAGCTCGCTATTTTGATCGCTCACAACCCGGATGAAGAAACGGGTTCTGTTGCCAGCCACCACTGGCTCCAAGAATGCGCATCTAAGTCTGATCGCGCTTTGATCTTTGAACCGGCTCGTGAAGGCGGTGAACTCGTTTGCGCTCGTAAGGGCTCTTCTACATACAAGGTTGTCTTCCACGGTGTTTCTGCTCACGCTGGTAACAACCCGGAACGCGGCTGCGACGCCAACTTGGCTTTAGCTAAGTTCATGATCGCTGTTGCTCAATTGGCCGATATGGAACGTGGCATCACGTTGAACTTCGGTTACATCAACGGCGGTACCGTTGCTAACGTTGTTTCTGACCACGCTGAAGCAGCTCTTGACCTTCGCGTTTGGAACGATGACGACTACAAGGTTGTTCATGCCAAGATCTTAGAATTGGCTCAACAAGAATGGGTTAAGGGTGTTACGGCCGAAATCGCCGAAACGAACCACCATGATGCTATGCCGTTGAGCGAAGCTACGAAGGCTATGGCTGGCTTGATCGAAGAAGCCGGTAAGCTCGAAGGCTATGATATCGCTTGGGTTAAGGCTGGTGGTGCTTCTGACGGTAACACGACGGCTGGCATGGGCGTCCCAACGCTTGACGGCCTCGGCCCTGTCGGCGGTGGCATGCACTGCGATAAGGAATACATGGAAATCAACACGGTTGAAAAGCACATCAAGTTGGCTAATCGCTTCTTGACGTTACTCGCCGACCGCAAGTAATTTCTGAGTAGCGATACACTCGCTAAAATAATGCGGTAGCTACTTTCTAGTGGCTACCGCTTTTTATTGATCATTCAACTTTCACTTCACATAATTCCATCGACAAAAAACTCGCTCGGCCAATCCAATGCAACTGTAGACAACCAAACCCATCACACTCATTCCCAAAATTGCTACGAACATCAATAGCGAGTCCCCCATCCCCCACGCATCCATGATGATATAACCTAATCCTGTCGTCGTAGCAAAACTTTCAGCTAGAAATAAAACAGCAATGGCAGTTCCAACCGCTATTTTTAAAGCAGTAAAAAGTTCGGGTAACGCCGCAGGAATATAGACATATCGAACTGCTTGCCAGCGATTTCCTCCCATTGAAAAGAACGACTTTTCATAGGTGGGATCAATACTTAAGGCACTGGCTCGAGTAATTACTAATAATTGATACCCTGCCGTTAAGGCAATAAGCAATACCCTTGATGCATCTCCCAACCCGACCAGCATAAAAAAGACTGGTAATAAAACTATTTTGGGTAAAGGATAGGTAATAAATAATATTGGTGAACCGAGCCAATCTGCGCATCGACTGTGCCCTAAGAGCAATCCCAGAGGGAATGCCACAACAATACTGACCAGAAGAGCAATAATAAGGCGGCTCAGACTGGCAAATATATGACCCCAAAAAACTTCTGTACACAAGGCCTCAAAAAAGGCTTTAGTCGTTGTAATCGGATCTGGTAATAGAACCTCGCCTAAACTCCAAGAACCTATAAACCAAACACCACCTACAAACAAGAAACCTAACAAATAGCGAACGAGCACCATCAATCGACTCTCCTATCTGCAGTTTTTAAATGGGAATGGATTGTTCTAACCGTTTCATAAAAAATTGGAGCATCACGATCTGCACAACCCCTGGTAAGATTAAAGGCGGGATTTTCGACCAATGCAATTTGCCGGAATGGGTTTGCGGCTAAAACTAAAATATGAGATGCCAAACAAACAGCTTCAGAAATATCATGAGTTACCATGATAATTTGGCATGGATGAGTTTGTCTAACCTCAATTAGAAAGTCCTGTAATCGCTCTCTCAATAAAGCATCTAACGCAGAAAAAGGCTCATCTAAAAATAGTAGCTCTGGCTTTGCAATCAATGCTCGCCCTATCGCTAACCGCTGACGCTGGCCTCCGGAGAGTTCTGAAGGATACCGTTTTTCTAAGCCTTCAAGCTTTAATTCAGAAAGCATGGCTAACAATTGCTCACTACATTGCGTATCTTGACTTAGCGTGGTGTTGAGCTTAAACGGCATGGCAAGATTCTCACCCACAGTCATCCAAGGAAACAAGCCCAAGTTTTGCCACACAAAACTCATGCGCAATCGCTCAAATGGGATAGCTTTCCCTTCTTTTTGCCACTGAATCAGACCTGAATTTATACGACCGATACCTGCTAAAGCACTTAGGAGCGTCGACTTACCGCACCCCGACTCACCCACAATGGCCAGTGATGCATTTTTCGGTAAAGAAAAACTTAAGCGATCAATAACAAGCTCTCGACCGTAGCTAATCGAGAGATTTTGACATTGAAGTTCCAGGTTAGACGATTGATCGCTTAGTTTATCCATTATTAAATCTATTTATTGAAAAACAATCGACTCATAGGATGGAACAGACTTGATCATCCCCTTGTGTAACATCCATTTTCCCACTTGTTCAACTTCTTTTTGAGTTGGCAATGGAGGCAATCCATCTGTCGTTCCATGAACAGAGAAACTGACCATCTTGTAGGTTTGAGCAACGGGGGGTGGTAAGAGACGCTTTTGCACCATCACAGAACGATAATGGGCGGGATCTTTATCAATGCGCTGTGCTGCTGCAGCAACGGCTTTACGGAATGATGAAACTGTGTTTTCATCTAAAAAGCCTTCTCTTAAAGCAACCACTGCCAATGCCTCATTGAGCATTGAGTCATCCCAAATTACACGACCGCCCTTTGCTTCTACAACAGAAACTAAGGGTTCTGGCAACATAGCCGTTGCCACTTGACCACTTTGGAGCATTTGCAAACGAATCGGAATTTGCTTAACTTCCAAATTCTTAATGGCCTGAGCATTGAGCTTTTCCGTGTCCTTCATTCGATCTAAAAGATAGTCAATGATCGTTGCAGAACTCATCGCACTAGGAGTCTCTTTTAAATCCGTGAGTGAAGTAATCTTTTCAGCTTCTTTCGGCGAAACTACTAAACCAAAGCAGCGTTGCTTTGGACTTGTATGCGTGGTCGTTAAGACAACAGCTTGTTTCATTCCTTGCTCATTTTGCATGAAAACATTCATGAGGTCTGCAAAATGGCCATCAATCTTTCCAGCACGCATGGCTGCCCCGACTTCAAGAGCAGACTTAAAGGGAATTAACTCAACGTCCAAGCCTTGTTCTTTAAAAAGGTTTTCCTCTTGAGCTACATAAAGCACTATAGAGTCCGCTGCGGGTAACAATCCCAAACGCAATGATTGAGCATTAACAGCTGCAGAAGCCAATGCCAATAACGAAATAACACACTTAGATATTGTCTTCATTGAACTCTCTCTCCCATGGTTCAAGTTCTCGAGGAACACTCTTATTTAGTTCTTTGATTTGTCGAGATTTCTCTAAAATCGCGCTACGAAGTAAATCCAACCCCAATCCCTTTAATGCTGAAATTCTAACAGCAACAATCTCGCCATTAGGATCACGCAAAATTTCAGGCTCTAAATCTGTTTGATCAATTTTGTTCAAAACGGTAATTGAAGGAATTTCATGTGCATCAATTTCTGCGAGAACTTTATTGACCTCAACAATCTGATCATCCTTTGCTGGACTGGATGCATCCACTACATGAAGAAGTATGTCTGCATGTACAGTTTCATCTAACGTACTCTTAAAGGCCTCTACCAATTGGTGAGGCAGCCCACGGATAAAACCTACTGTATCGCTTAAAACGACACTTTCCCCCTCACCAACATAACAACGTCTTGCCGTCGTATCCAAAGTGGCAAAGAGCTGGTTAGCAGCATAGATATCTGACTTTGTTAGCACATTAAATAATGTCGATTTTCCCGCATTGGTATAGCCAACAATGGATAACGAAACAACCCCACCTTTGTTTCGGCTCTTACGCTGCGTATCTCGTTGACGAGACAGTTTCTTTAACTGTTCCTTTAACTGTTTTACTCGAACACCAATCATTCGGCGGTCTAATTCAATTTGTTTTTCACCTGGACCACCAGTCTTACTTAAGCCACCGCGTTGTCGCTCCAAGTGAGTCCATCCACGTACTAAGCGTGTTGATAAATGCTCTAGCCGAGCCAACTCTACTTGAAGTCGCCCTTCTCTACTTTTTGCTCGACGTTGGAAAATTTCAAGAATTAATTGGGTTCTGTCCAACACTGCAACTTTCACAATTCGCTCAATATTACGTTGCTGGGCAGCCGTTAGAGCCACATCAATCACAACGACGCCTGCATTGGATTGTTTGACCTCTTGGGCTAATTCTTCAATTTTCCCACTGCCAAGATAAGTAGCAGGATCGGGTTTGTCTCGCTTGGCAAGCATCATCCCTACTGGCTCCAACGCATCGCTTCGCGCCAGTTCGGTCAATTCCTCCGGAGCATCGGGTAATGTTTCCCGAGATGTAGATACGCAAACTAAATATGCGCGAGGTGACTCTTCTCGAGCCGAATCAATTTGAAAAACAGTCATTCAACTTATCTGTACAAACAAAAGAGCGCCAAAGCGCTCTTTCGAGAATTAACGATAGCAAGCTTTATTCGTCTTGGTTTGCGTTAGGCATGTTCACGGCCTTGGTCGGCACCACCGTGCTAATGGCATGCTTATAGACCATTTGTGTCACTGTGTTGCGTAACAACACCACATATTGGTCAAAGGATTCCACTTGGCCTTGTAACTTAATACCGTTGACAAGATAGATGGACACCGGAATATGTTCCTTACGTAAAATGTTAAGGAACGGATCTTGTAAGAGTTGGCCTTTATTTGTCATTTTGATCTCCGGGCGCTCGAAACGCCTTCTTTTTGTGCCGACAAACCGCTTGCCGACATTAACCTAATTCTAGTCTATTTATCTACGTATGGGTTCTTATTGATCTTGAATTCAATACGTAATGGCGTACCAGCCAAATTGAATTGTTCTCTGAACCAACCTTCGAGATAACGCTTGTAGCTATCGGGAACAGCTTGAAGACTGTTACCATGAATGACAACCACAGGCGGATTTTGACCACCTTGGTGGGCATAACGTAACTTCGGACGTACACCCTTAACTCGTGGCGGAGATTGACGTTGAACCGCTTCAATCAAAGCACGGGTTAATTTCGGCGTTGAAAGCTTCGAGAAAGCTGCTGCGTGAGCGTCACTTACAGCCTTCATCAAATGATTCAAACCATTACGTTTTAATGCAGAAATATGAATATGACGAGCCCAATTCAAGAAATGGAGCTTATGTTCAATCTCTTCATCAATACGGCTACGTTGATAGCTATCCAAGACTTCCCACTTGTTAATAGCAACAACCAAAGCGCGACCACTTTCTAACACATATCCAGCGATATGTGCATCGTGCTCAGCCACGCCTTCTTTTGCATCCAAAACCAATACCACAACATTGGCGTCTGCAATAGCCTGTAAGGTCTTCACAACAGAGAACTTTTCAATTGCTTCGAAAACCTTACCTTTGCGACGAAGACCGGCAGTATCAATCAATGCATAATCACGACCGTCATACTCAAAATCAACTCGAATCGAGTCACGAGTGGTACCCGGCATATCATATGCAATCAAACGATCTTCACCCAAAAGGGCGTTAATCAACGTGCTCTTACCAGCATTCGGTCGACCTGCAACAGCGACCTTAACGCGAGGCAACTTCCCTTCTTCAACCTCTTCTTCAGGTTGAACTTCTTCTTCGGGGCAGTGAGACAGCGCCAATTCAATTAAATTATGTACGCCATGCCCGTGAGAAGCTGAAATCATATGTGGCTCACCCATTGCCAATTCATAGAACTCAGCTGAATGAGTGACATCAAGACCTTCGGCCTTGTTGACAGCCAAAATCACAGGACGATGAGAGCGACGCAAATGTTGTGCAATGCGTTCATCGTGAGGCGTCAAGCCAGTGCGCGCATCAACAACAAAAACAACGACATCGGCTTCTTCAATGGCCAACTCTGCTTGGCTAGCCATTGCCTTAACGATACCTTCACTCTTAACGGGTTCAAAACCACCCGTATCAACAACAATATAGGGACGAGGACCCACACGACCTTCACCGTATTGACGGTCTCGCGTTAAGCCCGGGAAGTCCGCCACCAACGCATCTCGAGAACGCGTTAAGCGGTTGAATAATGTGGATTTTCCGACATTCGGACGACCCACCAATGCAATAACTGGAAGCATTATTTTTACTTTGCCTTAATTAAAGGTCACTTTACTTTAATGTAAGCAACCTCGCCTTCATCCGTTTGGAAGATGGCGCCTTGTTCGTACGGTTGAGGCGGAACAACAATCGCCCCATCTAAATTCGTGCGACCAATAATTTGACCGCTTTCCGGGTTAATGAAGTGAACATAACCCTCACTGTCACCGGCTGCGAGAATACCTGCAAACGGCAACACAGAGCGCACACCACGCCACTTCAGGTCACCATTTCTCCAAATGGGCACTCCACGCTCACGTTCAAAGGCATACAACTCACTGGCGGTATTGCCGACATAAACGAAACGATCATCAGCTGCCGGTTGCGTCATCGCCGTAATATCGTGCGTCCAACGCAATTGACCATTTTGGGCATTCATACAGACGATGCGACCTTGGAAGGCTGATGAACAAAGTAAGTCACCATCCGTCATAGGCCAACCCAAAATATCAACCAATCGTTCAACTTCAGTAATACCACGAGCCTCTGAAATCAAGGTTTGCCAAACAGGACGACCCTCAGGAGATAAACCTAATAGGTAGCCATTGCTTTGACCAACCAAAATCATCGGGCCGAAGAAGCGCATGCCCGATGCCCCCTTGACCGTTAGGCTAGGAGCTGAGCGTTGATAACGCCACTTTTGTGCGCCGTTCATTGCATCAAATGCCGTCACACGTGTATCAGCGGTACGAACCACAACAAGGCCATTACCCACTAATGGAACGCTATCCATTTCGCTCGTCAAGAATTGACTCCAAAGTTTCTTACCTTCGGCGTCATACACAACTAATTCACCTTTGACAGTACCAATGGCTACGACATATCCATCGCTACCCACACCGGCAGCAATGTCAGCAGGTGTCTCAACGCTCCAAACAGTATCACCCGTTTGTGCGTCAAGACGGTAAAGGGTATCGCCACCAGCAGCGTAGACAGCTTGACCAACAACGCTCGGGACCAAGAAGTTCGTTACGCTATCTCCAACACCCTTACTCCAAACCACTTCAGGTTCAGCAATGGATTGGTAATCTTCCAACTCTTTCGGAGCTTGAGAACTCGGAGAGCTACAAGCTGCTAAAAAGCAAGCGCTAGCGGCTAATGCCAAAAGTGTTTTTTTCATTGTCTGTTTCCTCGCGTTTATCGCGATGTATTAGTTTATTTAGCCTCAGGCAACGCTTGAAGCTTTAACTGCACAAAACCCATTAATGAGGGCTCCAAAGGATGCTTTACAGCCTCTTCCCAGGCGCTACGTGCAGCTTTAAGATCATTTTTGGCAAAGTACACATCACCTAAACGATCTTGAATTAAAGCCACTTGCTTATCTGTGGGCTTAGCAGCCTTCAAATTAGCAATAGCTTCATCATATTTCTTTTGATCAAGTTGAAAACCTGCCAAACGCAATCGAGCAACAGTTTGGTACTCAGCATGCTTTGACTCATTTACGACCCATTGCAAAAGGGTTTCTGCCTTGGCCGACTCACCCTTAGTCTCAAAGTACTTTGCAGCACTTAAGGCACCCATCGGACCATAAACCGTTGATCCCGCATCTTCAATCAACGCATGAACAATTTTGTCAACGCTAGCCACTTCTTGCTGACCCGCAATTGCTGATTGCAGCGAACTATAGGCTAAGGAGGCATTTTCAGCTTGATGACGATCGTACCACTTCATGCCGTTGTAACCAGCAAAGGCTAAACACACTGCAGTAATGGCTGTTAGTGTGGCATTGCCCCACTTTTCCCACCAAGCCTTTAACTCGTCCAGGGACTCTTGCTCTTGTAAGTCGTATGCCATGGGCTTATTCCTCGTCTAAGAATTCATTATCAATATCGAGAAAATACGTAATCGCTTCATTCAAGTCAAGGGTTTCTTGTTTCATAAAGCGTTCATCTTCCGGACCGTACATGCGCTTAACCGTCAACTTACGGTTTTCGCACTCATCTTCACCACAAATTAAAGCAAAAGTTGCACCGGATTGGTCGGCTTTCTTCATTTGGCTCTTGAAGCTTCCTTCACCAGCGTGCACGATAACTTCATAACCACCGTCACGGAGCATTTCGCCAACAATCATGGCGTATTCTTGTGTTTGGCCACCAGAGTGCAAAACATAAAATTCGGTATCTGTCGTTTCTTCGCTAAAGCCACATTCACGCATGACTTCCAACACGCGTTCTACCCCCATAGCAAAGCCGACACCCGGAGTAGGCTTACCACCGAGCATTTCAACAAGAGGATCGTAACGACCGCCACCACAAACAGTTGCTTGTGCGCCTAACTTATCCGTAACCCATTCATAAACGGTGTGGTTGTAGTAATCCAAGCCACGAACCAAACGTGGATTAATCGTATAGTCGACTCCTGCAACCGTTAACAAACGTTCCAAACGATTCAAGAATGCAAGACTATCATCCTTTAAGTAATCTAAAAGACGAGGTGCAGCTTCAACCATTGCTTGCATATCAGGATTTTTCGTATCCAAAATACGCAATGGGTTAGCATAAAGTCGACGCTTTGCATCTTCATCCAAAACATCTTGATTCGCTTCAAAATACTTAATCAAAGCTTCACGGTGAGCTAAGCGTTCTTCCAAATTACCTAAAGAATTTAACTCTAAGCGAAGCGGCAAAATGTTCAATTCATCAAAAAGACGACGAGCCATCAAAATTTGTTCAACGTCGACATCCGGTCCCTTAAAGCCAAGTGCTTCAACACCCAATTGATAGAATTGACGATAGCGACCTCGTTGGGGACGTTCATGACGGAACATCGGGCCAAAGTACCACAAACGTTGAGGAGCGTTGTAGCAAAGGTTATGCTCAATAACACTACGAACAACACCAGCGGTATTTTCTGGGCGCAACGCTAAAGGTTCACCATTTAAGCTGTCGGTAAAGCAATACATCTCTTTTTCAACGATGTCGGTGACTTCACCAATACCACGTTTAAATAAGGGCGTAGATTCAAGAATCGGAGTGCGGATTTGTTTATAACCGTAACCAGCCAACACATCATGAGCGGCCTGCTCAAAGACTTCCCAAATGTAGGATTCAGACGGTAGGATGTCGTTCATCCCGCGAACACCCGTAATTTTTTGAACTTTAGCCATTTCAATCTTCTTTCAATTAGATAGTTATTTATTTTGAGCGTAGTGCGTGAGCACGTATTGCTCAATCATAGCGTGAAATTTCTCACTAAGGGCATGAGAATCTTGTCCATCACCCTTAATTGTGGCAATTTTTTCGCCATCGGCAAATACTGGTGCCACAGGGCTTTCCCCACAACCAGGCAGACTGATACCGATATTGGCATTTTTACTTTCACCCGGGCCATTGACAACACAACCCATCACAGCCACAACCATATTTTCAAATCCTGGAGCTGTTTTGCGCCAAAGTGGCGTTTTCTCACGTAAAAATGCTTGAGTATCAAGAGCAAGTTGTTGAAAAAGAGTACTAGACGTACGACCACAACCTGGACAAGAGACCACTAAGGGCATGAAAGCACGCAGTCCCATGGTTTGTAGCAACTCTTGAGCCACAACAACTTCCTCAGTTCGTGCCTTACCTGGCATAGGCGTAATGCTAACGCGAATCGTATCGCCAATACCTTCTGCCAAAAGCGTTCCCATAGCCACAGAACTTGCTACAACGCCCTTGGTACCAATCCCCGCTTCCGTTAAACCAAGATGAAGTGCATAGTGACTCTTTTGGGCGAGTTCTCTGTAGACTGCAACGAGATCCTCAACACTACTTACTTTGGTTGATAACACAATTTTATCGGCACCCATACCGAGTGTTTCAGCATACTTTGCCGATTCAATAGCACTAGCTACTAGCGCATGGCGCAACACCTCCGTTGGGGTCTCGGGCATGCCTTTTTGGCGATTTTCGTCCATCATACGAGATAGAATTTGTGGATCTAACGATCCTCCATTCACACCGATACGGACAGGACGATCATTTCTCATCGCCACTTCAATCATCTTGGCAAAATTTTCTAAGCCACGCTCACCTTTACCGACATTACCAGGATTAATGCGATATTTGGACAATGCCAAAGCGCACTCCCCAACTTCCGTCAATAGCTTATGACCGTTATAGTGAAAATCGCCCACCAAAGGAACATAACAGCCGACTTTATCTAGTTCCTGGCGAATATCCACCACAGCACGAGCAGCCTCTGGTGTATTAACTGTTAAGCGAACTAACTCACTACCAGCATTAGCTAACTGCAACACTTGATCCACTGTTGCCGCAACGTCCGTTGTTGGCGTATTAGTCATAGATTGCACACGAATGGGTGCTTCAGAGCCAATCGCTACATCACAGTCCCCATAGCGAACATGAACTGTTTCTGTACGGTGACGAGACTTAAAAACTTCCATAATGACGTCCTGGATTATTCTGCCTTAACCAAAAACGTTGCTCGAGCTTTTTGCTCAACCAATCGTTCTGCTCGACGTGTTTTGTCTTTAATATTACCTGCCAACTGACCGCAAGCAGCATCAATATCATCGCCTCGCGTCTTACGAATCGTTGTCACAATCCCTTGCCCCATCAAGTAATCTTGGAAGGCTTTAACATCCTTGACATCTGGTTTTTTAAGATCACTGTCAGGGAACGGGTTAAAGGGAATTAAATTAAATTTGCACGATACGCCACGAACCAATTTAACCAATTGTTTAGCATGAATCAACTGGTCATTAACACCACCCAACATAATGTATTCAAAGGTAATGTAGTCACGAGGGGCGTGTTGCAAATAACGCTTACATGCTGCCATCAAATCTTCTAACGGGTGCTTGCGATTGATCGGCATAATCATATCGCGAAGCTCGTCTGTCGGTGCATGTAGCGAAACGGCCAACGCCACTGGAACTGCCTGAGCAAGTTTGTCCATTTGAAGCGTTAAACCACAAGTTGAGACCGTCACTCGACGACGACTCAAACCATAGCCGTTATCGTCAAGCATTAACTTCAATGCAACAATAACGTTATCTAAATTCTGTAGAGGTTCCCCCATCCCCATTAGCACAACATTGCTAATGATTCGATCGGCAGGATCAGTGACACCGGCATCAGCACGCAACGTTTTCTCTGCAAACCAGAGCTGACCGATGATTTCTGCAGCGGTCAAATTACGGTTAAATCCTTGCTTGCCGGTGGAGCAAAATAAACACCCCATAGCACAACCCGCTTGCGTAGAAATGCAAAGTGTGCCGCGATCGTCTTCCGGAATAAACACTGTCTCAACAGCATTACCATTGCCCACATCAAAGAGCCACTTACGCGTTCCGTCAGAACTTAACTTATCCCATATCGGTTTTGGGGCTCGAATCTCACACTCATTTAAGAGTTTTGCACGAAAACTCTTGGCCAAATCGGTCATATTTTCGATATCGCCCTCACAATGGCGATGAATCCAACGCAGCAGTTGAATGGCACGAAAACGCTTTTCTCCTAAGCCTTCGCAATAGGCAATTAAACCTTCGCGATCTAAATTTAAAAGATTGACTCGATTAGCGGTATCCATAGGGTATGACGTGGAAAAAGAGGGTTAACTAAAAACACAAAAAGTCCGAGAAACTCTCGAACCTGAATTCTGACTGCCACAAGCGTCACCGCCCAATTTTCGAGGCGGTGGCACTTTTAACATCTAGCGACCTGAATTACTTGCCGCAGCAGCAACCGCACTTGCGTTCGCAGATTGCCAAAGCCGGGAAGAAGTAAGCCACTTCGACAGCAGCCGTTTCAGGAGCGTCAGAGCCGTGAACAGCGTTAGCGTCGATGCTTTCAGCAAAGTCAGCGCGGATCGTGCCCGGAGCTGCCTTCTTCGGGTCCGTAGCGCCCATCAATTCACGGTTCTTAAGGATGGCGCCTTCGCCTTCCAAAACTTGGATCATAACAGGACCAGAGGTCATGAAAGCAACCAAATCCTTGAAGAAGGGACGTTCCTTGTGAACAGCGTAGAAGCCTTCAGCTTCAGCTTGAGAAAGTTGACGCATTTGAGCAGCAACGATCTTCAAACCAGCGTTTTCGAAACGCGTGTAGATTTGACCGATCACGTTCTTAGCAACGGCATCAGGTTTGATGATAGAAAGTGTGCGTTCAATAGCCATTGGTATATCCCCCAAAATAGTTGATTAAAGTTGGCGACGAATCCTGATTTTTCATCCTGGATGTTCGTCAAAATTATCTCGAAGCGCTCAAGTCTTTACAGCTCGCGCTCAGTCATTGGGATTTTAGCAGAAAGCACGGGCTTACAATGCTTTCATTGCCATTAAAGTATTTCAAGTGATGACAATTGTCCAAAAAGAATCGGCCACAAAAGTTATCTTTTTGCAGCCGACTCTCGAACTGAAGTATTAAGGTATTACTTCAACGTCATCGTCAAGATGATGTCATCACCATCGACCTTGATATCGGCTGACTTAAAGAGTTCCTTATCGAAATCTGCCTTTAAGTTTTCAGCGCCAACCAAATCATCATCAACTGATACTCGATACGTGACTTGACCATCCTTCGTGACCAATTTCACCGTAGCCTTATTGAGACCAACGACCTTCAAGGTTGCATCACCCTTAACCGTCAAGTTCTTCAAAGAGACTTCAGGTGCTGCCAAAGCTAACGTTGCGCCTTCTTCTAAAACAACGTTAGCATCATCACGGCTCTTATCGGTACCGACGGCTTGCGTAGTGACATGTCCCTTGGGACCAGCCTTCGTTACGTCAAAGCTCTTATGCAATTGAAGTGTTGCACCCTTTTGCACATCAACTTCGCCAGAACCAAAGGATTCCGTCAAACCAGCCAAAGTACCACCGATGACTTGCGTACCACCCGTGTAGCCGTTAACAGCCGTTAACGTCAACGTACCCGTACCACGCTTAACGAGCTTACCAACATTGCCTTGAGCGGCACGGTCAGCAATGGCAGCAAAGCGTTTTTCCTTATACTCGAGTTCCCAACCTTCTTCGTCCGTAAGCGTTTCCTTAGCCTTTAGCTCAGCGACACGCTTTTCGTTCTTCTTGAGGTACTTGGCATCTTCCTTACCGCGAGCTTGGATAGCTTGGTCACTAATGGCATTGTGCCAGGCATCGTCACGATTCATCGTCACATCAAACGTTCCGAAGAATTGACCAGGACCATAGACGGCCTTACCTAAATCGATGATACCCCAGCCATAATCTTCATCCGGTACGAACGGATCAATCTTGTCGCCATCGCTACCACGAATAGCCTTACCAGCGCCATTGTCCGTACGGTTAGCCGTCGTAAAGAGAACGTTACGAACTTGCGTCGGCGTCATGTAGTCGCCAAAGCGTTGTTGCAAAACGCCTAGAGAGCCAGCGATGTGCGGAGCAGCATTAGACGTACCGCCAGCAACCTTATAGAAGCCTTCACCTGTCTTATTATTAACAGCTGCGTTCCAGGCATCCGTCGGAGAGGTCACACCCCACCACTTGGCAATACCGGCATGGTTATGGCCACCAGAGCCGTAGTTGGTATCGTCCTTCGTGTTCACATCACCGTGAATGATGTAAGAACCATCCTTCGGATCACGTTGAACGGAACCGGCTGCAACCCAGTTGTTTTCTGCTTCCGGATTGTAGAACGGATAGACTGCACGATAGAACGGGTTTTGGAAGCGACGATTACCGTTCGTAAAGATTTGAATCAAATCGTACTTCTTAGCAACTTCCCAAGCGGCATCCATAAAGTTCTTGCCACCATTGGCCTTAGCATCAGCCTTAAAGAGGAAGTATTCCGTAATTGAGTTCGTCGTATCGTAGTCGGTGCGTGCTTCATTATCAGCGACTTCTTCACCATAAGTACCGATTTGACCAACATCATAGTGGTGGTTCTTATCAACAATACGGGTGTTCGTACCCCAAGAGTTATTAATGACCTTGGTACCCGTAGAACCAACCTTGTCCCAAACGGCCAAGAAGTATCCATAGTCTTGGAAAGGACCGTAGTTCATGTTGTCGTTACCACCCGTGCTACCGACAACCACCTTTGAGTCAAAAGCAACACCGTGAGATTCAACACCATCACGATTACCGGCGGCTACAGCCGTCACGTGCGTGCCGTGAGAGTCACTATGACCTAAGATAAAGTTGCCAGGAACATTGAACTTTTCACCCTTGTGATACACACCGAAGCGGTTCTTAGCTTCACCAGTTTGACCCATGTAAGCAAACGGATAGCGCGTACCATCCTTCCAGTACTTACCCTTGGCCGTAACCGTGTAAATGCGGTTACCTGCTAATTCCGGATGGGATAACAAAACACCAGAGTCCGTAATACCAATCAAAACGCCCTTACCCGTATAGCCTTCAGCGTAAGCCGTCGATGCATTGATCATGTCCATGCCATGGTCTTTATGATATTCAGCCGTTTCCCAAGAACTGATATCCCCGACTTGACCAGGCTCAACATAAGCAGCGCTAGCGATACCTGAAAAAAGAGCCGTAGCGGCAACAGCAACAACTACGGCTTTTTTAGAAGACTTGACATGAGACTTTTGAATTTCGTTTGTCACAACAAAGCATTGACGAACGTCATTCCAAACAGATTTAAAAGCGCGATTCATAACGAACCCCATAAAAAAGTAACAACAAGGTCTAGTGACCACCTCGATATATTAACCGTCAAGATGTCTAGGCAGTTTTGACTATAGTCATACTTTTTTGCGTCTGGATGATTTTCTCGGGAAAGTCCCTAGAGGGCTTTAAACACTGGTTGTAACGAAAGTTTTCGGTTCTAAAAAGTCAATAGCCAATATATCACTTAAGTATTAGTTGCAATTTAGGGAAAGTCTCAATTGTATTAGTGAAAATTTGTTCAGCCAAAATCTCTGGATCAGTATTTCGCAACTGAGCTAAACAATGAAGATAGGCTTTTAAATAACTCGGCTCGGACTGTCCTTTAGCATCAAAGGCTGGTGGCATATCTGGGCAATCCGTTTCTAAAAGTAAAGTGCTCGCTGGGAGAAATTGCGCCGCCGCTCTGACGCGTTTACTTCCGCTGTAAGTCATAGCTCCACCAAATCCCATTTTGTAGCCACGAGCGCTCAAGGTTTTAGCCTCTTCAATAGAGCCGCTAAAAGCATGCAAAGCAACTTGAAGTTTGGGGTAATTTCTTAAATATTGGTCAACCAGAAACAATGATCGTCTTGAGTGCACGGAAACGGGTAACACGTACTGTGCAGCAAGTTCAAGCTGAGATTTAAAAAAGAATTTTTGTTTCTCTATATCCGGAGCGCCCTCAAAGCGATCAAGGCCGATTTCTCCAATGGCGACCAAATGAGGATCTTGATGATTCTTTTCAAGGAATTGCTTTAAAACACTAAGATCTTTATCACTTGCCTGAAGAACAAAAAGCGGATGAATACCCACAGCATAGCCCCACCCATACTGATGTGCTACCCGCTTAGCCACTTCAAAATCATGAACACTACCAGTTGTAATGATTCCACAACCCACACCCTGGTCTTGCGCGTGACGCAATTGAGTTTCGTAAGCAACTTGCGTTGGTACGATACCAAAGTGTGAGTGGGTATCGATCAGCATCATAGAAAATTAGGCGCGGAAACCTCTGTCTTCAGACAGGGGAGGAAGCGCCGTTCTCCTTTCTCAATTCGGTTAAAAAAGTCTTTCTCTTTTCGAGAAGTGTCAATTTTTTGGCATGGATAGCAGGCGACAACTTCTTGCCACTCAACGTTCTCACGTCAAAATAACCAGACGCACGTCGTCCAAAAATAAATCCCTCTTGCCCAAGACACTGCACTTTGTCGAAAAGTCTGAATCCCTTGACGAGATAAGGACTTTGATTGAGCTTACGAACACCACCTTTCAAAATCGAACACTTGTGAATTTGGCGATTGTGTTTACGTGTCTGCTTCTGATAGAGGTAGACACCTGTCCGTTGGGCTTTCAGGTTCCCTGCGATACAGAAAGCGTCAGCACAATGCGTCTTTGGAAAACCCAAAACGATACGCTTATGTTTCGTCAAATAACCAAAAGTGTTCTCAACAGGAAGATGTGGATGCGCTTGACGTACTCTTGCGAGCAACGTCCAACGCATGATGCCCATGAAGGTTTCAGCCTTGAAGGACTGTCCACGCTTCACTTTCAACTTAATCTTTCCTGCATGAAATGCCTTGTGGCACGTCTCGCAGAGTGTGATCAAATTATTGGGTGCATCACCGCCCGTCTTGCGACTTTCAAGATGGTGAACGTTGAGGATTTTGTCCTTGGAACGACCGCGACAGCGTTGGCAAACATGACCATCTCGCCAAAGAACATACTCACGCACATTCCAAAAACCGAGTTGATCACCTTGCTGATAGCCTTCACCTTCAACATCAGGATTCTTAATCTTCTGAATGTCAAAGGAAGCGGTCTCAATCACAATCTTTGAGACTGGCAAAAGCCTACAAACCGCATCTATGCGCGATATATGCGCTTGAATGCGATTCTCTATGCTTGGAGCAAGCCAACCTTTGTGCTTCGAGTGAACTCGATTATTGAAACGAGGCGCACGATAGCGCGTATTGCGATGGCGACGACCACGGCGAAAAGCCAAACGATCCGCCAAAAGACCAGAGATGTCTTGGCGTAGTTCCACTTCAGACGCAAACACTTCGGCTTTTTCCGTTGTGGCGGAAAGACCGATATGTTTTGCCCCAGCGTCCACACCTAATATCACATCCTGCTTCGTTTCGCCTGTGGCGATACTTAACTGGATCGTAAAAGGCGTTCTACGCTTAACCGTCGCTTTGTTAGCCTTGAGCAAATGTCTCGCTTTCGCGGGAGAACACGGCATCAAGGGCTGACCGCGCCTATTTAAAACAAAAACTTTCACAAGTTTCTCCTTAACGGATACCCGCAGGTTCCGTTCAACAACATCAGATAAACCAATGCCGTGTTAACATCCTTCGCCAATGTTGGAATGGGTTTCTTGTCTGCAACACCGCTCCTACCTCTCAGAGCTTTTAATCACAGACCGCAGAGCGTGGAACTAGGATGAACATCCCACGGTGCCTATACATTCCAATCCAACGTAGTTCACCTTCCAAAGAAGGATCACTGAGGCTAGTCAATCGAGGCTTTTTCAAGCCTCTGCCTTTAGGCAGGGGTTATTGATGAAAACGTCCTTTTAATGCATTAAGTTTTCCGCCGCTTTTAACTTGCGGTTCATACGACTATTTTGAGGTTGTCCTTTGACGGCATTCTTGTAGTGTGCAATGGCTTTTTGCAGATAAAGGTCACCTAAATTTTCGTGCCCAAGCGCAAAACGGGGATTGATGGTGATGGCTTGATTCAAAAGCGTTAAAGCTCGATCAATATTGCCTTCAGCAGCATAAATAGCAGCCAAATTATTGTATGGCTCAACGATTTCTGGATAGCTATCGATAAAATCTTCTAAAAGCGCTTTGGCACGAGTTGTCTGTCCAGAACGCTCGTAGATGACGGCTTGTTTAAACTTGAGTTGAGCACTTTTGGGATTGACTTTTAAACCTTCAGCCACTTGAGCTAAAGCATTTTTATAATCCTTGTGCACAATTAAACGATCGATCAAGGCGGCGCGTTCTATTTCAGTGGCAGGCTCTTCGAAAATCTCGTTAGCCAAGGCAACTTGAGCAATCCCGATAGAGCAGGCAGTCAAAATGACGGATTTCAATGTTTGAGATAGACAAACCATAAATAAAAATTTCCACTTTGGTCTGAAGTAGTTTCACCTCGATTATAAGCAGATGAGCATTTAATACTCAGAAAAGATGCAACCAGATATATCTTCGAAACGCATGAAGAATTCTTTTAAGCGGTTTTAAATTAGACTATTTAAGAGTCTGAGTTAGTATACTTATACGTTATCGACAAATAACTTTGGTGAAAGTAGATCATGGCATTAGAGGTTTATTCCACGTTATCTCGCCAAAAGGCACCGTTTCAACCCATTACGCCCAACGCCGTCAAAATGTACGTCTGTGGCGTGACGGTTTACGACTATACCCATATCGGTCACGGTCGTACCTTCATTTCTTTTGACATTATTCGTCGTTGGTTTGAAGCCAGTGGCTACGATGTAACGTTTGTTCGTAATATCACGGACGTTGACGATAAGATCATTCGCCGTGCAGCCGAACGCAAGATCACCTGCGAAGCATTGACGGACGAATACGGTCGCTACATGCAAGAAGATATGATGGCTTTGGGGTGTTTAGCTCCAACGGTTGAGCCGCGTGCAACGCAATTTATTCCGCAAATGTTGGATATCATCGGCAAACTCGAGAAAAATGGTTTGGCTTATAAAACTGAGAGTGGCGACGTTGCTTTTGCCGTTCGTGGCTTCCCGTCTTACGGCAAACTCTCCGGAAAGTCCATCGACGACTTGCGTAGCGGCGAGCGTGTTGCAGCAGACTTAGGTAAGCGTGATCCTTTGGACTTTGTGCTTTGGAAGGGGGCTAAGCCAGGTGAGCCGCAATGGGAAAGCCCTTGGGGCAAGGGTCGTCCGGGTTGGCATATTGAGTGCTCGGCTATGAGCTGCCACTATCTCGGCGAAACGTTCGATATCCACGGCGGTGGTCCTGACTTGATTTTCCCGCACCATGAAAATGAAATCGCTCAAAGTGAAGGGGCTCATGGCAAGCAATTTGCCAATGTTTGGATGCATACGGGTCCGCTTCGTGTGATGAATAAAGACGGTCAAGAAGAAAAGATGAGTAAGTCGTTGGGTAACTTCTGGACTGTGCGTGATGCCATTGCCGAAACGGATGAAAAGTTTGGTAAGGGCAATGGTGCTCAAGTGTTGCGTTTCTTCTTGATGCGCACCCACTATCGTAGCCCGATTCTCTTTGGACCGGACTTGATTGTTGATGCCTACCAAAGTTTAAAACGTCTCTACGGTGCATTAAAGGATGTGCCCGCAGACGATCAAGAGCTCGATTGGAATGAAGAGTGTGCACAACGCTTTAAGGCTGCGATGGATGATGACTTTAACGTTCCCGTTGCTGTTGCTGCATTATTTGAATTGGCTAATCGTGCTCAAGCGAAAAAGGACGCAGCGGCAAGCCGTCAATTGAAGAAGTTAGGTGCGATTCTCAACATCTTGCAAGGTGACCCCGAAGCCTTTTTGAAGGGTTCAACCGAAGGTGTCGATGAAGCACAAATTCAAGCGTTGATTGATGAACGTCGTCAAGCGAAAAAGGACAAGAACTATGCTCGCGCTGACGAAATTCGTAAGCAATTGGCCGCTGACGGTATTATCTTAACCGATACGCCGCAAGGGACAACTTGGCATCGTGAGCTTGTCTAGTCAATGACGCAACAATTGCCCTATAAGGCCATCGATGAGCGAATTTTTCGCGAGGCGGTGGCCTTTTTGTCAAAAAGAGATCCAGTGATGGCAAAGTTGATCGTTAAATATAGCGATCGACCGTTTCCCTATCCAGTCGGTGTCATACCGGCACTGTTACGAGCCGTGGTGGCTCAACAAATCTCCAATCGTGCAGCTGCCACCTTGTGGAAGAAGCTACAAGTATTTTTGGGTAAAGACTCATCACTTTGGTGTCAGAGGCTTTCAGAATCTTCGATAGAGTCCATTCGAGTTTTAGGTATTAATGAGCGCAAGGCGATGACCCTTAAAACGGTTTCAGAAAAATTCCTTATGGGTGAGTGGAGTGAGGTAGGCTTTGCATCAATGGATGATGAAAGTGTTTCAAAAACACTTCGCAGTATCAAAGGGATTGGTCCGTGGACGGCTTCGGCAGTGCTTATTTTTGGTTTAGGTCGCTGTGATGTTTTGCCGTTGACCGATTATGGGATTCGTGTGGCACTGGCTCAGCTGTATTTGGATGATAAAACAGCTGTTTCTGAGGGGCTCCAACGGCTTAAAACCCGTGTAAAATCTATCGAATGTACTTGGGAACCTTATCGCACCGTTGCCGCCTGGTATTTGTGGTGTTCATTGGAAAATTCCCCCTGATCAAGAGAGAAAAATTTCATGGCTAAAGCTGTATTTTTAGATTTCGAAAAGCAAATTGAAGAGTTGCAGATCAAGATTGATGACTTGACGGCAATGCAAGAAAAAGATGAAGGCAAAAAAATCAATTTGACCGAAGAAATCGCCCTTTTGCAATCCAAAACGGAAGAACTTCTTAAAAAGACTTACGCAGAATTAACACCGTGGCAAACGTCTTTGGTGGCGCGTCATCCGCAACGCCCGTATATGCTCGACTACATCGAAATGGTCTTTACGGACTTTCATGAGTTGCATGGTGATCGTGCTTTTGCTGACGATGAGTCTATTGTGGGTGGTTTAGCTCGCTTGGCTGGGCACCCCGTCGTTGTGATCGGCCAGCAAAAGGGTCGTGGTACCAAAGAGCGTATGAAGCGTAACTTCGGTATGCCTCGTCCTGAAGGCTATCGTAAAGCATTGCGTTTGATGAAGTTGGCAGAGAAATTTTCTTTGCCAGTCTTTACCTTTATCGATACACCGGGGGCTTATCCAGGTATCGATGCTGAAGAACGTGGTCAGAGTGAAGCTATTGGTCGCAACCTCTTTGAAATGAGTCACTTAAAGACGCCGATCATTGCGACGATCATTGGTGAAGGTGGTTCAGGTGGCGCATTGGCAATTGCCGTAGCTGACGTTGTTAACATGCTTCAGTACTCGGTCTACTCCGTGATCAGTCCAGAAGGCTGTGCCTCCATTTTGTGGAAGGACGCAGGACGCGCTTCAGATGCCGCAATGGCCTTGGGCTTAACGGCGGATCGTTTGCGTGATTTGGGCTTGGTCGATAAGGTCTTAAGCGAACCTTTGGGCGGCGCTCATCGCGATCCGCACTTGATGGGTGCAACCTTAAAGAAAGCCCTTACGGATCAAATGCGCCAATTCCGTACGATGCAGTCTGACGAATTAGTCGCTCGCCGTATGGAACGCATTTTGCAGTACGGTAAATTTGAACTTTTAGCTCAAGAGGCCGAAGAAACCTCTCAAGCAACTAATGAGTCAACCCAAGGGGCGACGAAGGAAGACAATGCGGAAGAGCACCGCTAGAGTAAGGCATTACGATAAATTGGCACTTTCTACCGTCTCTCGAGAGCTTCGAGGGGCGTTAGAAGTGGCAATTGATGAGGGGTTGGGTGTTAACGATACGCCAAGCCTTTTCGCTGAGCCCGTCAGTGCCGATAAAAAAGCTCGCATTGTGGTGGGCTTTTCAGGTGGTCGTGACTCGGTTGCTTTATTGCAGGCTTTAGTGGCATTAAGAGACAAGCGAAACTCTCGCATTGATGAAATCCTGGCGCTTCATGTTCACCATGCTTTAAGTCCTAATGCCAATCGATGGGCAAGATTTTGCCGTGAAATGGCTTCTGCACTCAATGTTGCCTTTAAGGTCACCTATGTTATGGTGAAAACAAAAGGTGATGGAGTGGAGGCTGCTGCTCGTAAAGCTCGTTACGAAGCACTTAATAATGCTGCTAAGGCGTTCAATGCCGATATGGTGATGACGGCGCATCATGAAGATGATCGCCTCGAAACCTTCTTAATTCAGTGGATGCGTGGGGCAGGTGTTGAGGGTTTAGCGACTTTCCCACTTGTTCGAAAAGACGTTGACATTGCTCTGGTTCGTCCCTTTTTGCATGTTCCGCGCGCGCTTATCGAACGTTACTTGGAACTAAAGGGTCTATCTTGGGTGGAAGACGAAAGTAACGCCGATACCACCTATATGCGTAATGCCATTCGTCATGAGGTCCTGCCGGTAATGGATCAAATCCGACCGGGCTTTCGTGCTGCTGCTGCGCGCGCAGTAGAATTGGTGGCGCAAACGTCAGAACTATTAAAAGAAGTTGCTCAAGAAGATTTGGCCAAAGTCGTTACGGAGAAAAACGAGCTATATATCCCTAAGCTTTTAGCACTATCTGAAATGCGTCAAACATTGGTGCTTCGTGCTTGGATTGAAAGTTTTGGCTTAGTGCCACCATCCAAGGCTCGCTTAAACGAGCAACTTCGACAAGCTCGTGAAACGCACTCCGATACGCAGTTGACGTTCCGCATGGATAACTTTGAGATGCGTCGTCATGGGGCGCGTCTCGTGATGCGTAAGCAATCCTCTCCGAAAAAAGACATAACGCGTTTTGAGACGCTTGAGTGGAAGGGCGCCGGTCGCTATGCTCTACCGTCTTGGAACGGGGAATTGGTTATTTCTGAAGTCAAGGCTGGAGATGCAGGCGTGGCTCAAAGCATGCTTGAGTCAGGTGTACTTCAAGTTCGACCTCGCTCCGGAGGCGAAAAGATGAAAATTCATCGTGCCCGTCCTCGTAAGACGTTAAAAGCCTTGTATCAAGAGGCCGATATTGCCGAATTTGATCGTGGTGATTTACCGCTTCTTTGGTGTAACGATGATCTGATCTTTGCAGCGGGTCTCGGGATGGATACGAAATTTGCGAAAACGGACGAGGATGAAAAACGTTACGCCTTTGAATGGGTGCCCGATGACACGCTATTTTCATTGATGCAACCTTAATTGCTTCACAAAAACGGTCTCTTAGGAGGCCGTTTTTGATGGAACTTTCTAAACTCTTTATTTTATTAAGAAAATTTTAAAATCAATGATTCCCATTGGGAAAATCAATGATATAGCACCAGATCTTGTGTATTCTTTCGATCTAGTAACAAGATAAAGATTTCTGGACATTTCACTATGACCCTCCAACTTGATTATTCACGCGATGCGCTTTTTGACGAACTCGGCATGATTCGTTTGCGTGAAAGTTATATGCGTGCAGACGAAAAAAGTCCCCAAGAGCGTTTGGCTTTTGTGGCTCAAGCCTTTGCCAGTAACGAAGAGCACGCTCAACGCATCTATGAGTATGCCTCCAAGCATTGGTTAAGCTTTTCAACGCCCGTTTTAAGTTTTGGTCGAACGAAAAAAGGTTTGCCCGTCAGTTGCTTTTTGTCTTATATGGAAGACAGTGCCGAGGGGTTAGTTCGTACATTGTCCGAAGTCAACTGGTTAAGTATGTTGGGCGGTGGTGTTGGCATTCATTTGGCCATTCGTAGTGCTGATGAAAAAAGTGTGGGTGTGATGCCGCACTTAAAGGTTTATGATGCAGCCTGTTTGGCATATCGCCAAGGTACGACGCGTCGTGGTTCTTATGCGGCGTTTTTGCCAGTTGATCATCCCGATATCATCCAATTTATTGAGATGCGCAAGCCCACGGGTGACCAAAATATGCGTACGCTCAACCTTCACCATGGCATCAATATCAGTGATGCTTTTATGCGTAAGATTGAAGAGAGCATGCTCGATGGTAATGCCGATGATAGCTGGCCGTTGATTGACCCGCATACTGGGGAAGTTGTTGAAGTGGCTAGCGCCCGAGATATTTGGCAACGTATTTTAGAGTTGCGTATGCAAACCGGTGAGCCTTACTTGGTCTTTACCGATACGGCCAATCGTGTTTTGCCAGACTGGCTCAAGCAACAAGGGCTCAAAATCAATGGCTCGAACCTTTGTACTGAAATCTTCTTACCGACAAATGCAGATCGTACGGCGGTTTGCTGTCTAAGTTCTGTAAACCTTGAGTATTTCGATGACTGGAAAGATGATGAGCGCTTCATTGATGACGTCATGGAATTCTTGGATAACGTTCTCCAATATTTCATTGATCATGCGCCCGATAGCATCGCACGCGCAAAACGCTCTGCCGAGCGTGAACGCTCTGTGGGCTTAGGCGCGTTGGGTTTGCATGCGTACTTCCAACGAAAAGGCATTCCTTTCGATAGCGCCATGGCTAAGGTGAACAATCGTCGTATGTTTGCGCACATCCATGAAAAGTGTGCTCAAGCCGATGCAAGACTTTGTGCTGAACGTGGTGCATGTCCAGATGCAAAGGCCGCTGGTGTTGCGCGTCGATTCTCTCACTGGATGGCTGTGGCTCCGAATGCCTCGTCGAGCTTAATTGTGGGCAATACCAGTCCCTCAATTGAACCGCGACGTGCCAACGTCTATCGACAAGATACGATTTCGGGTGCTCACATCGTTAAAAACCGTTATTTAGTTCAAGCTCTAGAAGAACTTGATATGAATACGGATGACGTCTGGGCCGATATCATCGCGCATGATGGCAGCGTTCAACATATTGAGGCCATTCCTCAAGAGGTACGTGAAGTCTTTAAGACCGCTCAAGAGCTCGATCAACGTTGGTTGATTGATTTGGCCGCTGACCGTCAGGTTTATATTGATCAAGGGCAGTCACTCAATCTCTTTTTCCCGGCAGATGTTTCCATTGCTTACTTGCATGCTTGCCACTTTATGGCCTGGAAAAAGGGTTTAAAGTCTTTGTACTACTGCCGTAGTGACAAGTTACGTAAGGCCGATCGAGTGGGCGTTGCCATTGAACGACGCCGAATTGAAGAAGATATCAACATGCGTGAAGTGTTGGAAGACAGCACTTGCCTGGCTTGTGAAGGATAAAAAATGAGTAATAAAAAGACCCTTTTGACGCAAAGTCGTGACTACTATAAGCCCTTTGTTTATCCGTGGGCCTATGATGCCTTCATGCAATCCGAGCAGATGCATTGGTTGTGGACTGAAGTGCCGATGGTTGAAGACGTTAAAGACTGGCGTATGCGTTTAACCGAAGCTGAACGAGACTTTTTAACGAAAGTGTTTCGCTTTTTCACGCAAGGTGATATCGATGTGAGTTCAGCTTATGTGCATACGTATTTGCCGGCATTTCCACAACCGGAAATTCGCATGATGCTCTCAAGCTTTGCGGCTCGAGAAGCCGTGCACGTTGCAGCCTACTCTCACCTGATTGAAACGTTAGGGATGCCAGAAGCCATTTATAACGAATTCTTAGAGTACGAAGCCATGGCGGATAAGCATGATTATTTCCATGGGCTTCGTGAAGATGAGGATGGTAATTTGGCAGCGAAGATGGCGGCATTTTCTGCCTTTACCGAAGGCATGCAACTCTTTTCCAGTTTTGTCATGCTTTTGAACTTTACCCGCAATGGCACAATGCGTGGCATGGGGCAGATCATTGCTTGGTCAATTAATGACGAAACGTTGCATACGGAATCGATGATTAAGTTGTTCCGTGAATACATTACGCAAAACCCAGAAATGTGGAACGATGACCTCAAGCGTACGATCTATACCATAGCCGAAAAGATGGTGGAATTAGAAGATCGTTTCATTGAATTGGCTTTTGGCGTCAATGAAATGCAAAAGCTCACGCAAGACGAAGTCAAAGCTTATATTCGTTATATTGCGGATCGTCGATTGATTGCCATGGGGATGAAGGGGATTTTTGGTGTTAAACACAATCCCCTGCCGTGGGTAGATGCGATGTTAGGCGTCACGCACACCAATTTCTTTGAAAATCGTGTGGTGGACTATGCTAAGGGGGCTCTCTCGGGTCAGTGGAGTGATGTGTGGGGTAAGGCCGGTGAAGATTTTGCGCTGACGCCGTCTAAGGAATAAAAAGTCGTCTTGTATCGTGGAACGATAATAGGTGTTGAAGCCAAAGATTTGGAGGCATAACGTACAAATAAGATAGTTTTACTCGGATTTGTTTTAGTCAAATAAATCCGAGTAAAGTGTCTATTATCTATTCTTGCGAGAGTTTAAGATCGATATTCCATTTTATAAAGCTAATATCATCTTGCTTTGAACGCCATAATTTCAAAATTTCTTTGTTGTACTCATCTGTTTGGTACTTTTGAGCAGCAACTAGCAAAGTCGGCGTTAAATCCATGAAGTTCACATTTTCATTTTCCACTAGCCACATATCACGGTTATTTTTGTATTTGACAACATAGTCGATTGCCTTTTTGAGGCTAGTTTGATTAATCGTGAATGTCCAGAAGTTAACGTCATCGTAGTGATCGCTATATAAGGCCAAACCTATCATTGCTTCTAGATCAAATAAGCTGTAGTGTAATGGCCGTGTTCTTTCAAGTTCATGAAAGTTTTGTCCTTTTGAACCAATGTGTGAACCGAGTCTGATGTATTGTGCATTTGTTAGAAGTTCTTTAGCCTTTTTCGGTTGCTCTAAATACAAAGCGTAACCAACGACTTGATAGTCATAAAAGGTTCCATGGTTATTGGGGCGATGGCTTTCATCGTAGGCGTATTCGCCATTTAAAAGCCAGTTCTGATAATCCTTTACCCATTGTTTGATTACTTCTAAATCCTTAGAACTCAATAAGTTGGAGTTTTCAATCAGCGTAATGCTGTCAAGGATTCTCACAAAATGTCTTCCATCCAAGATGCCTAATGCTCGTCCAGGTACCGTCCCAGGTATACCTTGGGCGTACTTTAAATGAGGATTCATTTTTGTCGTATCGTTAATAAACCAAATTTGGATCATTTCAACGGCACGTTGAGCATACTTAGTGTTGTTTGTGTAGTAATACGCTAATGCTAAAGTCTCGAGAGCATTGGCTAGTCTGACTAGACGAGGGGAGTCGGAGTCAATGAGTGCATTGGGATTCACTTTTCCATCACGACGAATGTAAGGATATCCATCTTTTGTTTTTGGATTGGGCCAAAAATAGGGTCCTAAACTCATATAGTCATGTTTATCTTGACTTGGGGGTGTTAGACTTTTGTCGACAACCGAGAGGCGACCCATTGAGAGTGCTTTTTCTGCTTTAGAAATAAGTGTTTGGTAAGCAGGCATGACAAAAAGGTCTTGCCTGTCAATTTTTACCTTAATTTGATCTAAGTTATCCTTATCAAGCAGCAGTAATGTAGAAGCATTTGTGCTCCCGCTCATTAAGCCAAACACGACTAGCAGAAGTCCCCATCTTTTCAGCATCAGTTTCTCACTTGATTATGAACCAAGAATATTTTCTCAGATTTTTGTTTTGAGCAAATATCAAACAGAGCAATGGTTATTTTCTGTTTGTAAAAAGTATTGTAGTTGGGCTTGAATGATTCGTAGTTGTAGAGTGATTTTGCTTTAAATATTGGGACCGTGATTGGATAGACCACAAAGAGCAACCTTCTCAATGAGGCAGAGAAGTATTTGGATTCCTCAAGGCAATGTCACAGAATATAGTTGAAAGTTAATAAGTCACAATCAAGAACAGCATTTAATAAGGACATTTGTAACAACAGTCATAAATTCTTTGCTCTTTATAAGTTTGTTCCAATTATCGAAAAAGATAAAGACAAATTTTCTTAAGAGCCCTATCAAAAATCATATGGATGTGCTCCGATTGGTGAAGCAAAATTCTCTGCTGATGGTAACGAATGGTCAATGGAATCCGGTTCTTTGACGGCTTCTCGTGTTGGTATTAAGGGTTCTGAACAAATTTCTGAAGGTTTGGTCGTTGGTTTTACTTTAGAAAAGGGTTTCAAGGGTGATACCGGTGTTGGCGCTGGTGGCTTTGATCGAGAATCCTCTCTCCATGTGAAGACGGATTTCGGTACGGTTTATGCTGGTCGTTTCAACTCTATGTGGTCTGATGGTGGCCCCACGGGTTTCAGGGCTTCTGACTACATGGCTTTGGGCACGGGTAACGGTGTTGCACTTGGCACGGGTTTGATGGTTGGCCATAGCCGCGCCGATAACCGTGTTGCATATGTTTCTCCTGAATTTGCAGGTTTTAAGGTTTACGCTGAATATGCTTTCGGCGGTAACGATGATACGGAAAATACTTCCAAAAATGATCGTCCGGCAGCTTTGGGTGTGAACTACCATAATGGTGCTTTTGGTGCTGGTATGGTCGTTACCTACAACAATGAAGCCTCTTCTGACGGCGAAGATGCCTTTGATGTTGAAAATGAGCTCACATTGAATCTTGGTACCAGCTACGATTTCGGTGTTGCAAAGGTTAAGTTAGGTGGACAATACTACAAGAACGCAAACAAGGTTGGTGCCTTCACTAACGCTGTTGATGGACTTGTTACAGATTTCAATGATGCATACGACACGGACTTTGAAGTAACTTTTGATGAACTTAAGGGTTATGGTGTTGGCATTGGTGCTGATATTCCTGCTATGGGTGGTACCTTCACGATGGGAATCGGATATGGCGATGGTGAAGATGATGCTAGCACGTTTGAATATAAGGGCTATGATGTTGCTGCATACTATCAATACCCACTTAGCAAGCGTACGAAGGTTTATGCTGGCTTAGGCTATGAAAAGTTAGAACTTGAAGCCAAGGTCGAGTAAGTTGGTGCTAAGTATGAATCTGAAGTTGTCAAGGCAATGGCAGGTTTAGCCCACTACTTCTAATCTAATGTCTAGCAGTTTCCTACTACCTTCTGCTAAATCTTAGATAGAAACTCATGCTCAGTGGAGACGTTCTCTGCGCCTGTTTTCAAATGTGGTGGAGTTGTTATGTCGGATGTAGTTTCTACTACTGATAACCTCCAACCCGATTATTTGAAGAAAGTCGCTTTTAAAATTTTTGAGTTGGGGCATGGTTATCGAACTTGCGCTCAAGTCCTAGATCTTTCAATCTATACGGTGCGAGAATGGTATGCACTTTATAAGTTTGGAGCCTATGATCCAGAAACTTTGGGACAACCTTTTGTTAAGCGTTACAACGATCAATTTCGACAAAAGGTTCTAAATGACTACTTTGAAAATAAGCCATCCATAACGGAGTTAGCTAAGCGTTATGACGTTTCAAAGCGAACCGTTAAGCGATGGATAGACGAAGCAAATCAAAAACGTCAATTATCCGCGACCAAGCACTAGCCCACCACTTTTTGGTGGGTTATCTTTTTCAGTGAAAGTCAAATAAATTCTAATTAAAGTTTTTTATCTCTTGAGGAGGGGACTGCTTTTCAAGAGGTGAAGAATCCTTTCGACAATTCATTTTCCTCGACTATGTCCTCGTCGTAATGGGATTTTTTATTGAAAAAAGTTATATTTTTTCGTAAGTTAGCAACAGGATTAGATTGGATTTGATAAAATTCAAACATCTTTTAGCCGCCGTTGAAACTTGAGGCGGTTTTTCTTTAACCTTTTTACGGTCAATCTGACGAAATGGAAAATTTGCCTCCTTGCCCGAAGTGCGGCTCTGAATATACCTACGAAGACAACGGCATGTACATCTGCCCTGAATGCGCACATGAATGGAATGATGCTGAAGTTGCAACTAGCGATGATGATCAATTGATCGTCAAAGATGCTAATGGTACGCTTTTGGCTGATGGTGACAGTGTGACAATCATCAAGAGCTTAAAGGTCAAGGGCGCTTCTTCGATGCTTAAGATTGGCACTAAGGTTAAGAACATTCGCCTTTGTGAAGGTGATCACAATATTGATTGCAAGATCGATGGTTTTGGCGCCATGAAGTTAAAGTCTGAGTTTGTCAAAAAGCTTTAATTTCAGCGAGATCGCTTTTCAATAAAAGGGCACAAAGGTTTTGGCTTTTGTGCTTTTTTCTTGAGTGACTGATGGCTAGTTTCGGAAAAATTCTTTTAGAGAATATCTTTCTGCAATCTTGGGCATAAAAATTGCTCCGCGTTTGGTTAATAGAGTGCTTTTTCATGATAGTGTGGATATAAGGCCAAGTCCCGTAGGGACTTTCAAATAAAGTAAATCTATGCGATACTAACGTATCACATAATGATCTATTATGAAGACCTATAAGTTTAAGCTCTATCGTGCCAAGCGCAATAAGAAGTTGCATCGACAAATCAATGCAGCCGCTTTAGCGTGGAATCACTGTTTGGCTTTGACAAAAAGGTACTATCGGATGTTCGGGAAGTCTCTTTCCGAATACGCAGTCAAAAAGCACTTAACGCATCTCAAGAAACGCAAACCGTTTGCCTACATGAAAGAGCTTGATGCTCAGGCACTTCAAGAAACTGTTGAACGACTCTTTAAGAGTTACAAACGATTTTTTGAAGGTCGCAAGAAAGGCGAAAGATGCGGCTTCCCGAAGTTTAAAAAGGTAAGGAAGTTCAAGTCTTTTACCTTAAAGCAAGCAGGCTATAAAGTGCTTGAAGGCAACGAGCTCATCATCCGAGGTCAAAAGTACAAGTATCACCAATCCCGTGAAATCCAAGGGAAAATCAAGACAGTCACTATTAAGCGGGATGCTTTAGGCGATCTATGGGTTTGTTTTGCCGTTGAAGAAGTTGAGAATCAAGTCTTGCCACGACTGGGTCATTCAGTTGGGTTAGACTTTGGTTTAAAAACCTATCTCACCGCATCAAATGGACAAACCATCGAATCGCCAGAGTTTTTCAAGCTAAATATCAGAAAGGTCAAGAAAGCCAATAAAGCGCTGTCTCGTAAGGTTGAAGGGTCCAACAACTGGTATCGAGCAAAAAGGGATTTGGCGCGTCTGCATCGCAGTATCGCCAATCAGCGAAATGCTTGGCACTGGCAGTTGGCTCATCAATTGGTAGGGCAATACGCTTTCATTGGCTTAGAAACCTTAAACCTCAAAGCGATGCAAAGGCTTTGGGGGCGAAAGGTTTCCGACTATGGATTTTCGGATTTTGTGAAATGCTTAGAGTACAAAGCCAAAAAGGTAGGCTCGCAAGTTGTTCATATCAACCCTTGGTACCCATCAAGTCAACTGTGTTCGGCTTGTAGGTGTCAATATGAAGGAACGAAAGACTTGAGCGTGCGTACTTGGCAGTGTCCTCAGTGCGGAACAGAGCACGATAGAGACCTTAATGCTGCGACCAATATTTTAGTGGAAGCATTAAGAGAATATGAACAAACAACGGGTGGGGCATCATCCGTTTCGGAGAGATGGAGTAAGACCGTCGATTGACGGCATCCGTTGTTTGATCCAAGAATCCCCCTGGTTCATTAGCAGGGGTGAGTATGTCAACAAGGCACGCCGTCAAAGGCAAAAACTGAAAAAGCTTCTATTACAGGACAATATTTTTAATTGGCAAACCAAAACCCACCGCGAAAGGTGGGTTTTGTCAGATGTAAAGCGATTAACGATTACTTCAAAGCTTCAAAAACGCGAGCCTTGATTTCATCGATAGCGCCCAAACCGCTGATGCTGCGGTATTGCGGAGCAGCAGCGTCGCCAGAAGCGGCTAAGTCACCGTAGAACTTCACCAATGCTTCCGTTTGTGCGTGATAAACAGCCAAACGCTTCAAAACGACTTCTTCCTTGTCGTCATCGCGTTGGATCAACGGATCGCCCGTGACGTCGTCCTTGCCTTCAACCTTAGGCGGGTTGTAGACAACGTGATAGGTACGGCCAGAAACGGGGTCAACACGACGACCGCTCATACGCGTAACGATTTCTTCATCGGGAACGGAGATTTCGAGAACAAAATCGATCGGAACACCAGCAGCCTTTAAAGCTTCAGCTTGCGGAATCGTGCGGGGGAAACCGTCAAACAAGAAGCCGTTGGCGCAGTCCGGTTGCGTCAAACGTTCTTTGACCAAGCCGATGATGATTTCGTCAGAAACCAATTGACCCTTGTCCATCACTTCCTTGGCAGCCAAGCCTAACGGGGTACCGGCCTTAACGGCAGCGCGCAACATATCGCCCGTAGAGATTTGCGGGATACCGAATTTTTCTTTGATGAAAGCGGCTTGCGTGCCCTTACCGGCACCCGGGGGTCCAATCAAAATCAAACGCATGGACTACACTCCTAAAAAATAATAACAACTGGCTCTCTTATCTGAGCCACACTACTTACAACGCTATTGTAAACCAAAAAGAAAGGGCTTTTTAAAAAGCCCGTACCCAAAAGGATTAGTTTTGTTTAGCAAACGCCTCTCGGACGCGCTCTAAATCCTCTGGTGTATCGACACCGGCAGGAAGTGCTCCTGGCAATATCGTTACTGCAATCTTGATGCCATACCAAAGGGCCCGCAATTGCTCCAAGCTTTCCCAACGTTCAATCGGGGCTTGCTCCCATTGTGGGTATTGCTTTAAGAATTTCACTCGATAGGCATAAAGGCCAATATGGCGTAAAGGATTTAAACCTTCCGGTAGCGTGTTCGGATCAGCTCTGAATGCATCTCGAGGCCAAGGAATGGGGGCACGGCTAAAAGTAATGGCATTACCATTATTGTCGAGCGCAACCTTCACGACGTTGGGACTCATGAACTCTTCCAAACTATCGATCGGGTGAGCAGCGGTTGCCATATCGCACTCGGGGTGGTCTTCTAATAATTGAGCCACTTGAGCAATCACTTGGGGCGGAATTAAAGGCTCGTCGCCTTGAACATTAACAACAATCGCTTCAGGAGGTAAGCCCATTTTTTCGACGGTCTCGGCCAAACGATCGGTGCCTGTTGGGTGCTTGGCTGACGTCATTACAGCTTTGATGCCTTGAGCCTCACAAGCCTTCATAATGGCTTCGTGGTCTGTTGCAACGACGACATCTTTAGCACCAGATTCGAGAGCGCGCTCAGCGACACGCACGACCATAGGCTTGCCTGCAATATCCTTAAGCGGCTTTTCAGGCAAACGGCTCGATTGCATACGAGACGGAATAATGGCGTAAAAAGTTGTCATTTTTAGCCCTCACGAACGAGGCTTAAACGCTTGGCGTAGGCTTCACACTCTTCGGGCGTGAGCTTTTGAGCTTCTTCAGGAATCATGTTCGGGATACCATTTTGCATTTTAAAGCCCAACGCACAACGCGGGCAGGCAAACTGAGACTTTTCTTCATCCCAAACTAAAGCACCCTTACAGACCGGGCAAACGAGACTGGCGGTCAAGCGGGAATCAAGCTGCATTATTAGCCCCTTTTTCTTTTAATTTGTTTTCAATGAAATCCACTAAGTACGGATCGATGTCAACGAGATACTCTACCCAATAAATGCGCTCATCCTTAGCAAGTTCTGGATGTTGACGACACTTCACGGCGTCTTTGCCGGTGATAAGAATGACATCTTCCTTGGCGTTTTTAAATGGATTGGAATCAAAAGCGAAGTGATCACCCAATTCCACCATTTCGCCTTCGATGTCATGTGCACGAAGCATGGCAAAAAAGCGACCCGGCGCTGCAATACCGGCAGCGGCACGAACGGTTTTTCCACTTGCAGCTAATTCATCCAGGTCAAGCGACTTTGCCCCATCCAAAGAGCGAGCCTTACCTAAAACGGCCGTGGCTGCAAAGCGTGGTGTACGACTATCAAACGTATCTTCGGTTGCATTCAGAACGATAGCATCAACCTCGTCAAGACGAGACGGAGGTTCACGCAAGGGTCCTGCAGGCAAAACCCAACCGTTGCCTAAACCGCGAGCTCCAACGACAGCAATTTCAACATCGCGCGCTAGTCCATAGTGTTGTAACCCATCATCACTAATCATGAGGTTGCACTCTGGGAACTTATCCAAAATGAGGTGAGCGGCTGCGACTCGATCACGAGCAACAGCAACGGGAACTCCTGCTTGTTGAGCAATCAATAAGGGCTCATCGCCCACTTCTGCTGCGGGGCTCGTGGGCGTGACTAACTTGGGAAGTTCATCTTTGCGACCAAAGCCACGGGAAATGACAGCCGGACGCCATCCACGACGAATGAGTTCCTTGACTAAGGCAATCGTAACGGGTGTTTTACCCGTGCCACCAACGTAAATGTTACCTACAACGACCACGGGAACGGGGATCGCCTTAGGTACAAGATTCTTGCGACGTTTGCGAGCGGCAGAGAGAAAAACCAAGGATAACGGACTAAGAGCACAAGCTAAAAGTCCACGTTTGGTCCATTGGCGATGTAACCAGGATTCGATACTAGCGCGCATCGGATCCTCCGAGCATCGTAGAAAACGGTAACAAACCTATCGGTACTGTACTGTCTGAGGACATGTGTGTAAGAGATAACTCATAAAAATATTAACCAATTAATGATACACAAAAATTATGACGTTGCCTGCGTATTTTTAAAGTTTTGCAAAAAAGTTTTCCACAATCAATTTATTCTTTAATTTTAAAGAGTTAGGTTATGTATCAAAAGTTTTCCACAATAATTGTTGAAAAGTCTCATAAAAAGGTCAAAAAAACTAGGTAACTCTCTATATATACAGGGTTTTCTTGTTTTGCTTAAAAAATATACAAATTTTTTAACATACTGATTTTTAATAAGAAATTAATTTCCATTTTTCGAGTCTTTTTGTCAGAGCCTGTATACTGTTTTTGAAGAATTATTTTTGCGATTTTTATGTTTGATTCAGATTTGTTTTCAACTCCACAATCAACGCCTACCATTTGGACGGTTTCTGAACTTAATCGTTCTGTGGCGCGATGTCTTGAAACTAACTTTCCTTCGCTTTGGGTGAAGGGTGAAATTCGTGGCTTAACGATGGCAACATCGGGCCATTGGTACTTCACATTAAAAGATGAGTTCTCTGAAGTCAGTTGCGCCATGTTTGCCGGAGCCAATCGTCGTGTGGGTTTTCGTCCTAAAACGGGGGACCATGTTGAAGTACGAGGTCGGGTATCACTTTATGCACCACGGGGCTCCTATCAGCTGATTGTCGATGCGATGCGCCACGAAGGTCTAGGCGCTCTTTATGCACGTTACTTAGAATTAAAGGCTCGCCTTCAAGCAGAGGGCTTATTTGATGCCTCACGCAAAAAACGTATTCCTCGTATTAATTTCAAAATTGCAGTGGTAACAAGTTTAAAAGCAGCGGCATTGCACGATGTTATTAAGACATTACGTCTGCGCGCTCCTTATGCGGATTTAACGGTTTATCCCACGGCGGTGCAAGGCGTTGAGGCACCACTACAAATTGTCAATGCTTTGCAACAAGCGGAAAACTCTGATGCTGGCGTTGTTCTATTAGTAAGAGGCGGTGGCTCTCTACAAGACTTATGGGCTTTTAATGATGAGCGTGTTGCTTGGACCATCGCGAAAATGACCAAGCCTTTAATTAGTGGTGTGGGGCACGAAAGCGATGAAACAATCGTTGACTACGTGGCAGACCTTCGAGCCGCAACACCAACGGCTGCAGCCCAAGCCGCCACAGAGTCTGTTGAAGTGCTTTATCAAGATGTCCATTACGCTACACAAAATTTAGAAAGTGATTTTCGTTATCGACTCGATGCACTAAAAAGTCGTTTGAAAGGATTGAGTCAAGCCATTCCCAATCCAAAATTGAAGTTAGCTTCACAGGCTGAGCATTTTGCTCGTCAAAAAGAACTTTTAAAAACGTTTTTTGTCCAAAGACAATTGGACCCTAAAGTGCATTCTTTAGAACTAACGAATAAAGATTGCGACAGATTACTCAAGACTGCTTTTGAAGTAAAAGAGCAAAGTTTGGTACGAGCCAATGATGCATTAGTGAGCCCACAATTTGTCATTAATGTCAAGCGAGAGCAACTGAAGCAAAGTGCAAATGCATTAAGTCAAATTCATCGTACCGCGCTTTTGCAAGCTCGTTCCCGTTGGGAAAAGACTGCATCCCTCATGATTGAAGGAAGCCCTGAAACCATTTTGAAAAAGGGCTATGCTTATGTGACCGACGAAGGTGGTCAAATTGTGAAGAATTTCGAGCAAGCGAAGACTCTATCGGAAGTGACAGTTCATTGGATTGATGGCGTGATGGTCGCAAAACCTCTTAAGGCAAAAACTATCAAGGCCAATGATTAGAACAATTGAACACATCTTCTGATAGAAGAAATGACGTTTGCTTTGATATGATCAAGGTATCAAATACAAAATATTTTTAGGAGCAATAGATATGGCTTTTGAACTTCCCCGTCTTCCGTATGCTAAGGATGCTTTTGGTTCCGTTTTGTCTGCAGAAACGTTTGATTATCACTACGGTAAGCATCATCAAACCTATATCACGAACTTGAACAACTTGATCAAGGGCACGGCCTTTGAATCCATGAGCTTGGAAGAAATCGTGTTGGCTAGCGACGGTACGAATCAAGCCGTTTTCAATAATGCCGCCCAAACATGGAACCACACGTTCTTCTGGATGTGCTTGACGCCTAACGGCATGGAAAAGCCTGCTGGTGAATTGCTCACGAAGATTGAAGAAAAGTGGGGCTCTTTTGAGAAGTTCCGTGAAGCTTTCGTTGCTCAAGCCGCTGGTAACTTCGGTTCCGGTTGGACGTGGTTAGTTTTGACGCCTTCTAAGGAATTGGACATCGTCAACACCTCTAACGCTGGTAGCGCTTTGGCTTCTGATAATGTTCCGCTTTTCGTGGTTGACGTTTGGGAACACGCTTACTACATTGACCATCGCAATGCTCGTCCGAGCTACTTGAATGCTTTGTTTGATAAGCACTTCATTGATTGGGAATTTGTTGCTAAGAACTATTACCGCGCCAAGTAAATCGCAAATTTCACAAAAAACGCCGAAAGGGTTTTGCTCTTTCGGCTTTTTTTGTTGCCCAATAGCAACAATGAGATAAGGGATAACCCTTAATTATTGAACGTGTTACAACTATGAACTTGCATTCAGAGGGGGGGGCTATTAGTATTCTGAGCGTATGAATTTATATTCACTAAATAAGTATTCAGTTACATTCTCTAGGAGAAATTCAAATGAATAAAGCATTCAAAGTGCTCTGGAATGACGTTCGCAGATCCTACGTTGTTTCTTCCGAAGCTCAAATGAGCCATGGCAAGCCCGCTCGTAGCAGTAAGACTTTGGTCGCAGCTGCTGTAGCGGGTGTTTTAGCATTGGGGGCAAGTTCGGCTTTTGCTGCGTTGCCGGACCCAATTACAAATGATAGTTTTCGTACAGATTTGGATACGACAAAGTTCCATTCGGGTAATGGATACGTCAATATTCAAACCGAAGGTGATGCACGTAAGCTTTTGAAGGCACTCTTAAGTAAGAATCTAGGTGAAATTCAAGGGGCCTTAGGTTTCGACGGTCAATACGCAACATTAGTTGGAACTGCTGGTGGCCAAAGTTATTTTGATCAAAAAACAAGCAATCTTTTGGATCTTCCAAATAGTAAGCTACAATCGTTTATAGAGAAGATTCTCGAAAAGAAGCCAGAGCTTAAACCAATTCTTGATAAAGTTGTAAAGTTAAATGAGCAATTTCGTCCGCTAGAGGAATCAAAACCCATTAATGTGAGTGGATCGACAGAATTCATTGTTGGTGGAGAGGCTAAAAATCCTTTGATCGTAGCTTCCGTAGGGGCAGATAGAGTCATTAATGCGGGATTGGGTTTGGGTTTTAGTTTTGGGTTTGGTTCAAAGAGTGCGGAGCCGATTACATTAATTCGTAAGGGTAATTCCTCGGTACAATTGAACTCCGGTAATAGTGTTCTTTTAACTGGAGCCAGCTCAGCTATCAATATAGGGAATATTGCGAATGGTAAGGCGAGTATCATTAGTATAAAACCATCGGCCCAAGAAACTAATGTAACACTTGATGGTAACTCCAATGTAACTTTATCTGGTTCAACAAGCTCTCTAGCAACTGTCACGGCAGGTTCTGCTTTGGCTTTAGGAGGTAAAGCAACCTCCACTTTAACAGGCAATTCACATCTTGTAATTAATACCAAGAGTCAAGGTCAAGGCTTTGAAGGTTTGACTGTTGGAGCAACAGGTGGTGGATTAGCTGTAGGTCTCTTCGGTGGAGAAGGTATTTCTAAGGTCGAAGGCACAACAACGATTGACGTGCAGTCTGGGTTGTCTGCAGGTCTTTTGGGTGGAGGCGTGGCTTTAGGAGGACAAATTTCCGAGCCTGTTGCAAAGAAGTTAATCAACAAAGTTATTCCAGAAAATTATCGAGATAATATAGTCTTAACGGATGAATTTTATAAAGGTGGTAGTGCAACCACTTCATCCCAAGACATTGCAATTAATCTTGGTAAAAATGCATCTTCAGCATTTGTTGTTGGTGGTGGATTGGCTGCCGCTTATCAGTATGATTCTGCTGAAAAGAGCGCTAACGCAACAGCTACTGCAGGTGATGTCAGCATTACCATCGGTGAAAAAGACGCAGCCCCTGTCTTTGCTTCCGTAGAAGAGAAGTCCAAGTATTTTGCTGGAATTAAGACCGGTCTAAAAGCTTTGAAGGATGTTAAGGCAGACAACATCACGGATAAAGAAAAAGATGTTGTTGCTTTAATTGACACGATCGCCTCAGAACCTGGAGTGAACGTTGGCGTAATGGGAGGCGGTATTGCCGCTTCTTGGTCTAGAAATGAAAAGTATCCGAATTCAGAAAATAGTGCAGACGCACTAACAGCCCCAAATGCCCTTGCCTCCGTTGGTAACGTTGTGATGGATGTTTACAGTGGTTATAACGTCGGCCTTGTCGGTGGTGGCTTGGCTGCGGCTTCTGGTGATGCTACGGGTACTGATAAGCCATCGGCCACTCTCGCAGAGTCTACTGCCGATTCTGTCACTATGAATTTTGTCGGTGGTGAAACCATTGGTGTAATGGGTGGTGGCATTGCTGTCGCAGCAGGCACGGGTGACATGAACTACGGTGTTGGTGCTGTTTCTCATGTTGGCACTGTTAATTTAAATGTAGCAGGCGGATCCGTTGATGGTTTGATCGGTGGTGGCTACGCCATTGATGACACCAATCCAGTAGAAAATAAGCAACCCCAAGCCAGTAAGACTGCTAGTTCTACGGTTGAAAAGGTAAATATTAAGGCAACTTCCGGTCAAATCGGTCGCTTGGCTTTTGATGCCTTTGTTGGTAAAGATAATACTCTTCCGCCTTTTGGCATGGAGCAACCAGGTGTTCGAGAATATCTTGACTCTATGTCACATGCCTTGATTAGGGGGAAGGTCGCAGTTCTTGGTGGCGGTATGGCAGCTGGTTTGCGTGATGGCGAACAAGAACAAGGCGGCGCTCATGTTAATGAAGTCAAAATTGTGATTGCTGGCGATACGGTTGTAGGTGAAAACGACAACGAAGGTTATCGAGCAAACATCTATGGTGGGGGCTTAGCAACGGAAGGCGCATTATCAACAGTTGACAAGACCTATATCCAAATTGGCGATGCTTCTGGACAAGGTCCTGTCATCAATGGTGATATCTACGGCGGTGGGATTGCTCTTGATGGCATGTACAAGAATACACCGTACTATAACAATGCACAATCCAAGGTGGGTTCTGCAGAAATCATTATCGCTAACGGTACCGTTAACGGCAATATTTATGCTGGTGGCCGAGTTATTAGTTCTGACGATGAAAAGAATGAAATTAAGGATGAGGCTAGTTCCATTGTAAAAACAGCTGAAGTCACGCTCTTAAAGAACGGTGTCTTTAAGGGTGAAAAAATTGACGCTACCGGTGTGACGGATGATGCAACATTGACAATGGCTAACGAAGCTATTGACCTTGGAAAGGCTACGGTGACGGGCTTCAATAAGGTCGTTGCAAACAATCATGCTAAGAACTTTACCTTCGACTTTGGTGAAAAGAAGGCCACGACGTTTGAAGGCGTTTTTGATGTCAACGGTTTCGCAGCTGAGAAAGGTTCAACCTTAACTTTGGTGGGGGATAGTGTTTTAGCAACCAAGGGAAATACGGAAAATGTTGCCTTCAAGGTTGACAATGGTGTCTTGGCATTAGGTGATAAGGCCGATGCAATGACGGCTCACGTTCAACTCGCTAGTGTCAACGCCATCCCAGGTCTCTACTTGGCTGGTGAGGTTAATTTGACGGGTGCTAACGCCACGATCGGTAAGGTTGCTGAAGATGCTACGGGTGTCGTTATTGGTGCCAATGGCTCCTTGATGGCTGATGCTGCCGCTGGTACGAATGTCAAGGGAACAATCACGGGCACGAAGGACTCTGGCATTTACTTCACGAATGTTGCAGAAAAGGATGCTAAGGTCGTCTTTGAAGATGGTGCTTTGAAGGAATTTGACTTAGCTAATGGCATTACGGTTGATAATATCCGTTATGAAGTTCTAAGCAATAAGGCCGATAACAAGAACACCTTTACATTTGAAGTCATCTCCAATCAAGCTCAACTCTATAGCTTGGGTCTCGATGGCTTTGATGGTGAAGCCCTTAACTTGATTGAAAAGCAAGACGATGCTGCTTCTAAGCACATTCAAAGTTTGTTAGATCAACAAAATACGGCCGTTACGAGTGGTGAACATCGTCATGCTCAATTAAATGCTGCCTTTAACGTTGCTACGGCTGCCGGCGTTCAAACGGCTGGTATTGAAGGCGCTATGTTGGGCTTAGACCAAGCAGCCAAGCGTGCCTCTTTAACGAATACGTTTGCTGATGGTTGGACGGCCTTTGCTGAAGTTACGGGTACTCAAGTTGAAATGGGTGGCTCTCGTGACATGCTCGAATCTAAGACGAAGTTGGGCGGTTTGGCCGCAGGTGGTGAATACACCACGGGTGACTGGACGTTCGGTGCTTTGATGAACTTGGGTACGGGTGAAGTTAAGGGTCAAGGTCATAACGCTGGTGTTAAGAACGATGTCGACTTCTATGGCGTTCAAGGCTATGCTGCTAAGCGTTTAGGTCAATTTAACGTTGTTGGTCAAGCCGGTTGGGTGATGACCAAGAACGACATCAAGCATGCTATGGGCGATAGCGCTGATGTAGACGCTAATGTCTACACGGTGGGTGCTCGTGGTGAAATGCAAATGGCCTTAACGGACAGCGTTGCCATGGTGCCGTATGTTGGTGTGAACTACTTGCGTGTTGAAACGGACGGTTACACCACGAAGAAGGGCTTCAAGGTTGACGAAGTTACGCAAGATCTCGTTAACGTTCCTGTTGGTGTTGCCGTTAAGGGTGACTTCGGTGATATGGCCGGCTGGCAAATGAAGCCGGTGGCCGATATTGCTTACGTTCACACCTTTGGTGATACCAATGTTGAAGCTCAAACGGGTGTCGGCGCTGCTACGATGGCTACCGACATGGACGTTTGGTCTGAAAACGTGGGTCGTGTACGCTTTGGCTTAGAAGCTCAAAAGGATAATATGAGCTTTGGCTTTACTTTGGGTGGTGCTGCCGGTAGCGACGACCATCGCGAAGTGTACGGTCAAATCAATGCCAAGTACGTCTTCTAAAGAAGCTTTCGTAAAACTCTAATCAATAGAGTCAAAAAACTCGCTGTCAGTTTAGGCTGGCAGCGAGTTTTTATATTTATTTGAAATTATTTCGTCAACCAAGAGTGGATAGACTCTTTATCTGGAACGCCACCGCTAAAAACAACTTTCCCATCAATAACGATGGCTGGCGTGCACGTTACACCTAATTTCACCATTGCAAAATAATCCGTTACCTTTTCAACTGTTGCCTCGATACCCGCTTCAGTAACCGCCTCTTTAACGTTAGTTAAGGTAAGTTCACAATTACGGCAACCGCTTCCTAAAACTTGAATCAACATGTCATATCCTTTAACTTAAAAACGATTCAAAAAAATTAACTCCCCATCCCATGAGAGTGAAAATAACTAATAAATAGCCAAAAAAGAGTGCGAGCAGCCGATAAGTCATAACCTGTTTGAGCATAATGAATTCAGGCAAGCTAGCAGCAACTGTACTCATACAAAAAGCTAAAGTTGTTCCCAATGGAAGGCCCTTTGTGAGTAAGGACTCCATCACAGGAATTACACCTGTTACATTGGTATAAAGGGGAATGCCAAAAGCAACAGCAGTTGGAACTGCCCAGAAATTGTTTTTACCAAGATAGTAAGTTATCCATTCTTGAGGAATAAAGCCGTGAATGACAGCGCCGACACCAACCCCCATGACAACCCAGGGCGTTACTCGACGTAAAATCGTTTGAGTTTCATTTTGAGCAAAACGATGTCGGTCCTCAAATGTTAACTTTTCAGTAGAAGTAACAGGTGCAGAGAAAGACTTTGCATCTCTTAAGTTTTTTACTTCAGGGTGCAACCATCGATCTGCCTTGATGGTATCGACAAAAAATCCCCCTAATATCCCAAGAATAAGGCCTATAGCAATATAGGTCAAAGTTAAAGAAGGCCCTAACAGTCCCCAGAGGATAACGATGGCAACCTCATTGATAAGAGGAGACGTGATGAGAAAGGCTAAGGTAAAGCCTAGAGGAATACCACTGGCTGTAAAGCCAAGAAAGAGTGGAATACTTGAACAGGAACAAAAGGGGGTGATGGCGCCAAAAAGACTGGCTAAACAGTACCCAAGCCAAGGTGAAATACCCATAAGCTTACGACGAACATATTCCGTATTAAGACTTGCTCGAAGCCAGGCTAAAACATAAACCATAAGAACAAGCAACAGTATGATCTTTACGGTGTCATAGAGGAAAAAGTTCAGAGCGTCAGCAATAGGGCCTTGTAGGCTTAATGCGCCATAGACAAACTCTTGAGTTAACGATGGCCAGAGCCAATAAAGGCCTACCCAAAGACAAGAGGCCATAAAAAGTTGAAATGGTTTCACTATATTTACCTATTTAGTGAAATAGCTAAATAAATTATAAATAAAAATGTGGTTAATTGATATTACTTCGAATCAAGGCAATCCAAAAGCGCAATGAGGCAGGTAAGTTCAAGACGATAAAACACATTGAGTCCTCGCTTTTGTGTTGAGACTATGCCTGCATTTTTTAAAACAGAAAGGTGGCGTGAAATGGTTGGTAAGCTATCTGGGCAAAGAGCCTGCAGTTCACACACGCAACGCTCACCTGGGATGAGAGCTTTAACCATTTTTAAACGAGTGGGATGACCGAGAGCTTTAAAGACCTCGGCCTGTTTTTCAATTGACTTTGTTTGACAGCACGCCATGGTTCTTTAGTGACTACTTTTGATCGTTGCCGCTTTGTTGCGGGCGTTTGATACTTGAGCCTAAGCTCACTTTATAGCGTTCAAACCAACCCGCATTGGTTTCTAAGGCGTAACGGATAGGAGTGGGGCTACAGTGAAGGTCCAGCATATTGGCTTGCATAAAATCCACTTTGATTAAGCGGTTATTTTGATCAAAAAAGCCAATATCAAGATCGATGGGGGTGCCCTTCATCCAAAAACACACTTTACGAGCAGGCTCAAAGACAAAGAGCATTCCTTTGGAGTCAGGCAGGGAGGTTGTACCTTGAAGGCCCTTGGCCTGTTCTTGGCGAGTTTCGGCGATCGTTACATCGATTTCACGATCGCCGATCATAATGATTTCTTCAGCTTGAGCGACGAGAGGAAGCAAGTTAATAGCAATAGTACTTGCAACAGCACTAACAGAGAAGTGCTTTTTTAAATAAAGTGAGACATTTTTATTACTTCGTCGGTCGTTATCGTTCATTGTGCTGTGACTTTCTCTTCTATTGGGATGACACGGGTGGTGTGCCAACCATGATACGATTGCTCAAGTTCAAATTTAACGCGTTGGTCATTTTTCAGAGTTTTTTTACCTTCTACCTCAATCGTTCGGAAGTGCACGAACACTTCAAACGCTCGATCATCAGGAATAATAAATCCATAACCTTTGGCGTCAGAAAACCATTTTACCTTGCCAGAGATCATAACGGCCTCCTTTTGGGTACAGATTTATAAAAAATAACGTTTTAGCGATATCTCTATGCTCTTTTCGAATATAGGCGTATTTACAAAGAAGCGTTGAAAATCAAGACTTTTTTTGATTGAAAAGTAAACTTTATTGATTCAAAATAATTTTTCTTGGCAGTAGTTTAAAAATACCGTCATAATTAAAAGATTAAGGTCTAATTTAGAGTATCACCATGCAAGAGACTGTCCAAAACGAATTGGCTAAAGATATTTCCATGAGTTTTCCAGAGGATATCTGGTCATTAAATCCCATTGAGCGTTACCTTCGAACTCGCATTGCTTCTGAGTTTGCAACGCTCGATGAAAGCAGATATTTCATTCGAACCATTTTGCCAGTGCCCCTTAATGATGAAAATGATGAGTTTTTATGGGGTGTTTGGTGTGAAGTTAGCCGTGAAGATCACGATCGCTATATTCAAGCTTATGCGACTGGTTCTTTAGGCGAATTAGGGATTCTTCAAGGCCGTTTAGCCAACGATTTGCCTGTCTACGAAGGTGCTTTGGGACTTGAGGTGCAACTGCAATGCTCGCAACAAGAGCGTCCTCGGGTTGAAGTGCTCGGCGCGTCTCTTTTGAAAGAAGAGCAGTTAAGTGGCATTAATTTAGCTCGTCATCAAGAGATCGATTTCCTCTTATTTGGAGACGATGAAGAAGACGAGGAATTTGAAGAGTAACAAAAATCCCATGCAGTTCGTTTTGAAGCATGGGATTTTGCTAATTAGCGACTGATTATTTCTTGCCGGTGGAGCCAAAGCCACCTTCGCCACGACGACTGGCTTCGAAATCATCAACAATATTCATTTCCATTTGAACCACAGGAACGATAACCAGTTGAGCAATGCGTTCCATCGGTTCAATCGTAAAACTCGTTTGTCCGCGGTTCCAAGTCGAAACCATCAATTCACCTTGATAGTCCGAGTCAATAAGCCCAACGAGGTTACCTAAAACTATACCGTGTTTATGGCCCAAACCTGAACGTGGCAAAATCATAGCAGCATAGCCAGGATTGGCTAAGTGGATAGCTAAACCCGTTTTGATTAACTTCGTTTCACCCGGTGCAAGCGTCAAAGGTTCGTCTAACATTGCACGAAGATCAAGCCCAGCAGAGCCTTCCGTTGCATAGCTAGGCATTTGAGACTTTAAGCGCTCATCTAAAATTTTGACATCAACTTGCATCAGTTTTCCTTTCATAGATATTTAGGCGCGGAAACCTCTGTCTTTAGACAGGGGAGGAAGCGCTGTTCTCCATTCTCAATTCGGTTAAAAAGGTTCTTCTCTTTTAGAGAAGGGGTTTGCGGATACCCACAGGTTCCGCTTACACGGTCTAAAACCGGTTAACATCCTTCGCCAATGTTGGAATGGGTTTCTTGTCTGCAACACCGCTCCTACCTCTCAGAGCTTTTAATCACAGACCGCAGAGCGTGGAACTAGGATGAACATCCCACGGTGCCTATACATTCCAATCCAACGTAGTTCACCTTCCAAAGAAGGATCACTGAGGCTAGTCAATCAGGGCTTTTTCAAGCCTCTGCCTTTAGGTAGGGGTTATTGACTTATTTGCGTTTATTCAAAATACTGGAAATGAACCCACCAACAAAGATCGTGATAAAGGCTAAGAAAAAGCCGCCTAAAATCAAGTCTTCATTTTCTAAAAATATGCCAATAAAAATAGTCATAAACGCAAAGAAAATCCAAACCGGTATCACTTGTTTGGCCGTGCGCCTTGACACCCGAGTGGGACTCGGTACGGGCATGACGGGGTGGGGATTCATCTGGTTAAAGGGTAAATCGTCTTTCATTGCCTGGTGAATGGCAGAGGCTTCTTTAGCCTCCTCAACTTGCAAAGCACGAAGTTCACCAATATGTTTGCTATTGAGCTCATCAACATACTTCGCAAAGTCCCCGTTTTTGGGTTCTAAGCGGCTTGGATCAAATGATGATTTAGCCATAATTAGTTCACCTCACTCGCTATTTTTCTTATTAGCGCTTGCGCAACTTCGTCCTTACTTGCTTTGGGCAATTCAATTGCGTTATCTCGATCGACCAAAGCGACGCAATTGGTATCAAGGTTCATCGCATCTTCAACCAAATTGGCAACGATTAAAGGCACATTTTTGCGAATGACCTTGGCGCGTGCATTGTCAATAAGATGATCGGTTTCAGCAGCAAAGCCCACGCAATAAGGAGGATCTTCCAGATTGGCAACCGTCGCTAAAATATCCGGATTAGCTTCAAAATGAATTTCTGGGGCAAGACCGGACTCTTTTTTCAATTTATGATCCGACGGATTGGCCACACGCCAGTCAGAAACGGCAGCAACGGAAATAAAGATTTCGTTTTGTGACACTTCATTGATGACAGCATCAAACATTTCACTGGCAGTGACAACATCAATTCGTCTGATGCCACTGGGGGTCGGTAGAGATGTTTTACCGGCAATGAGAGTGACTTCTGCACCAGCCTGTACTGCAGCCTTAGCAATAGCAAAACCTTGCTTACCAGAGGAGCGATTGGTGATGCCACGAACCGGATCAATGGGCTCATATGTGGGACCAGCGGTAATTAAAACTCGGCAACGATCTAAAATTTTAGGTTGAAAAAGCGCTTCAACCTGCTCGATGATCTCGTTGGGTTCGAGCATTCGACCACTGCCAATATCACCACAAGCTTGCTCACCAGAGGCAGGCCCCATCATGATGGCACCGTCTTGAAGAAGTTGATTGACGTTACGCTGTGTTGCCACGTTCTGCCACATAAAGGCGTTCATAGCCGGCGCATAAGCAACAGGACAACGTGCCGCTAAGATGGCAGAACTCAATAAGTCATCCGCGATACCTTGAGCAGCTTTAGCCATGATATTGGCTGTGGCTGGAGCAACGAGCAGTAGTGACGCATCTCGAGTAGCCTCAATATGAGGAATAGGGCAACCCGGTTGATCCCAGTCGCTAGCAAAAACGGTTTTGGCTCCCAACGCTTCAAAGGTCAGTGGTGTTACAAAGCGTTGAGCGGCTTGCGTGAGAATCACAGAGCATTGAGCGCCTTTTTTCACCAATAGGCGTAAGAGTTCACAGGCTTTATAGGCTGCAATTGAACCCGTAACAGCTAAAACAATCTTGCGTCCAGAAAGCATAAGCTCACCCTTATTGACGGGGTTTCGATCCTGTAAAACTTTCCAAAATCAATAATCCAGCACCGATGACAATGGCAATGTCGGCCACATTAAAAGCGGGCCAATGCCAGTACTGATAATGAAAATCTAAGAAATCAACAACATACCCGTACATTATACGATCAATAACGTTGCCAATCGCGCCCCCCATAATTAATGATAGCGCTAAGCAAACTAGCTTCTCTTCGATATGCCGTTTGATGTAGCTGAGACAAAAAATAACAGCAGCAACAGCAATAGCAATGAAAAAGTAGCGTTGCCAACCATCATGATTGGCTAAAAAAGAGAAAGCTGCACCCGTGTTGTGAGCGAGTACGAGATTAAAAAACGAAGTAATTGGTCGAGACTCACCGAGGAAAAACTGCGTTTCAAAATAGCATTTCGTCGCAAAGTCAAAACCAATGATGCACAAAGAAAACCCCACCCAGGGGATTAAACCTTGGGTGGAGTTCTTATGAATTGACGAATCACTCATAGAACAAATTTTCGTCAATTAAGCAAAGCGACGGGCTTCACCGGCACCAAACAAGTTGTCTGCGCAACGGGCACAAAGCGTCGGATGATCAGCATTAGAGCCAACCGTATCAACGTAGTGCCAGCAACGAGCACACTTTTGTTGTTCGCTTGCATGAGCTTTGATCGAGCGTTCGCCCTTGGTAAGCGTTGCACGACTTGTGATCATCACAAAGCGCAATTCTTCACCGAGGCTTGCCAATACGTCGTATTCAGCATCGTTAACGCAGATGTCCACTTCAGCTTGCAATGAGGAACCAACCTTGCTGTCAGCACGCAAAAGTTCGATTTCCTTTTGCACGTCCGTGCGGACTGTACGGATCGTTTCCCACTTGGCTAAGAGGGCATCAGCGTCAGCAATCGTCGGGAGATTGAAGAATTCTTCCGTAAAGATCGTTAAAGCCTTGCCCGGTTCAAAGATAGCAAAAGCTTCTTCTGCCGTGAAGGAAAGAATCGGAGCCATCAAGCGCAAGTAAGCAGCCGTGATGTACCAAAGCGCCGTTTGAGCAGAGCGACGAGCCTTGCCCGTTGTAGCCGTTGTGTACAAACGATCCTTCAAAATGTCTAAGTAGAAGCTACCCAAGTCATCGCTGGCAAAGTTTTGTAACTTCGTAACGATCGGGTGGAAGTCATTGTTGTTGTAAAGATCAATCACTTCCTTTTGAACTTGAGCCATACGAGCAATGGCCCAACGATCAAGCTCAACCATTTCATCGAAAGCAACAGCGTCCTTGGTGATATCGAAGTCACTCGTGTTAGCTAACAAGAAGCGCAACGTGTTGCGGATACGACGGTAGCTGTCGGTGACGTGCTTAACGATGGTCTTACCAAAGCTCAATTCACCAGAGTAGTCCGTAGAAGCTACCCACAAGCGAAGGATTTCAGCACCGTACGTCTTGGTGGCATCGTTCAAAGAAACGGTGTTACCCAAGCTCTTACTCATCTTGCGACCATGTTCGTCAACCGTAAAGCCGTGCGTCAACAATGCCTTATAGGGAGCATGGTTATCGAGCATAGCGCCGATTAACAAAGAGGAGTGGAACCAACCACGGTGTTGGTCGCTACCTTCCAAATACAAATCGATCGGGAAGTCGAGCTTTTCTTTGTGAGAACCTCGAACCACTGTGGCGTGCGTAGAACCGGAGTCAAACCACACGTCCAAGATGTCCGTTGTCTTGTCGTATTGAGCAGCTTCTTCAGCCGGCATGAAGTCTTCGGCCTTAGCTTGCGTCCACGTTTCGATACCGCCTTGTTCAACCTTCTTAGCGACTTCTTCCATGATTTCTAAGGTACGCGGATGCAATTGACCCGTGGCCTTATGGGTAAAGTAGGGCAACGGAACACCCCAGTTACGTTGACGGGAGATACACCAGTCAGGACGGTTAGAGATCATGGCGTGCAAGCGGTTATAACCCCAACTCGGGTAGAACTTCGTTGCCTCAACACCTTCAAGGGCCAATTCACGCAAGCTCTTGTCTTGTTCCGTACCGATAGCGGGACGAGAGTCTTCTGTGCTCTTATCCATGCGAACAAACCATTGGCTCGTGGCACGGTAGATCAATGGGGTCTTGTGGCGCCAGCAGTGCATGTAGCTGTGCGTTTGGCTACCCAAGAAGAGCAAGTTACCGGATTCTTTCAATTTTTCAGTAATAACCGGATTTGCCTTCCAGATGTGTAAGCCAGCAAAAAGGGGCAACCAGTCAGCGTAAACGCCATTGCCCATGACCGGATTGAGAATTTCATCATTGGTCATGCCGTACTTTTTGCAGACATTAAAGTCTTCCACACCGTAGGCAGGAGCAGCGTGAACGATACCGGTACCAGCAGAGGCATCAACGTAGTCAGCCAAAAGCACCGGGCTAAAGCGTTCATAGCCCTTATCCATCTTAGAGAGCGGGTGCATGAAGCGCACCTTTTCAAAGGCTTCGCCCTTGGCAGTGGCCACGATCTTGCCCGTCAATTCATAGCGCTTTAAGGCGTCTTCGCTAAGTTTGTCATTGAGAATGAGGTAACGATCACCACAGTCAACCAAGGCGTAATCCAATTCCGGATGCATGTTCAAAGCTTGGTTAGACGGGATCGTCCAAGGCGTTGTCGTCCAAATGACTGTATAGCAAGGCTTATCAAGTTTGTGGTTAAAGATACCTTCAACGCGCTCTTGATCGCAGTCGGCCAAGGGGAAGGCAACGTCAATGATGGGGCCCTTGATGTCCTTATATTCCACTTCGGCTTCTGCCAATGCGGATTGGCAATCAAAACACCAGTTAACAGGCTTCAAGCCACGATAGACGTAACCCTTTTCCATCAACTTGGCTAAAACACGGATTTGAGAAGCTTCTGTGTCATAGCGCAACGTCAAGTACGGGTCTTCCCAGTCGCCCAAAACGCCTAAGCGGACAAAGCCAGCCTTTTGCTTGGCCACTTGTTCATGAGCGTAAGCACGAGCCTTAGCTTGTAATTCAACGATAGGGAGATTCTTGCCGAAAAGCTTTTCGATTTGAATTTCAATCGGCATACCATGGCAGTCCCAACCAGGAACGTACGGAGCATCGTAGCCCATCAACGTACGGGACTTCAAAATAATGTCCTTGAGGATCTTGTTAACGCCGTGACCTAAGTGCAAGTCACCGTTAGCATAGGGAGGGCCGTCGTGCAAAATGAAGTGCTTACGACCTTTGCGTGCCTTACGAATAGCACCATAGAAGTCTTTTTCTTGCCACTCTTTAATCCATGCCGGTTCACGAGCAGGCAAATTGCCACGCATCGGGAATGCGGTATCGGGTAGATTCAGTGGGTATTTTTGATCTTCTGTGGACTGTGCCATGAGAATTCTCCTTGGTCCCCTCGGACTCTTCAAGGTTAGTTAAACATAATGGTGGTTAAATCAGTGTTGTGCTCGGACCATAGTAGTCCGTGAGTTCAACATCCGATTGCGCCAAACCAACGATAGAACGCGCTTTTTGAGCGTCCGCATTGATGGCGGCTTTGAGTTGATCGAGGTTGGCAAACTTTTGATCGTCTCGCAACTTCTCGATAAATTCGATTCGGGCAATCTTGCCGTAGCAATCTTCGTGATAATCAAAGATGTGCGTTTCAAGTAAGTATTTCTTCGGCAACCCTTCAGTCACCGTCGGTCGGCACGTTACACTCGCAACCCCTCCCAACGGAATAGGGCTTAAACCATGAATAAAGACGGCATAAACACCATGAATGGCGGGTTCTCCTTCTTTATTGACGGGAATGCAATCCATGTTGATTGTTGGGAAGCCCAATTGACGGCCTAATTCTTGACCGTGGATGATGCGTCCAGTGACATGGTAGTGGTGACCCAACAGTTGGGTAATTTCAAAAAGATCGTCTTGAGCTAACGCCTGACGAAGACGAGTACTGGAAATACGTTCGTTGCCATGAAAAAGTGTGGGGGTAACCCAAACTTCAAACCCTAATTCTTTTCCTAAAGCTTTAAGATCTTTGACAGTTCCCTGGCCTTTGTAGCCAAAATGAAAGTCTTCACCGACGGTAACCCAGCGGGCATGCAAACCTTCAACCAAAATTTCTTCACAAAATTGGCGAGGACTCATTCGAGCTAATCGGTCATTGAAATTTAAAAAATAGACACGGTCGATACCGCATGCAGCAATGTCAATGACTTTATCGCGTAAGTTATTGACTCGTGGTAAGACTTCTTGGCCGTGAGGAAAGACTTCCTTGGGATGAGGTTCAAAAGTGACTGCGCATGGCATGAGACCGCGATCTTTAGCTGCAGACACCACCTCTTGTAAAAGAGCTTGGTGACCACGGTGTACACCGTCAAAATTGCCGATCGCTACGGCACAGTCAAACTTTTTCAAATGCTGAGGAACACCTCGAAAGACTTTCATCGCTAACACATAATATGAATCTTGGAAATTTCTTATTGTAACAAAGAAACTCTCCGCGGGAACAGGCCATTTTGCTTAGTCTTTGTGAATTTGACCCTCAGGACAATCCCCAAAATATCGCTATACTGTGCTCAGAACGTTAGAGGTACGAAGTGTATTTTTGACTTCGTTGAGAAACACTCTTAATAGCGGATCAAGTTAAAACTTGCGGCGCGAAACGTTTGACAGCCTCCTCATTAGACGATGAAGACAATGCTCTTTATCGCTCTGTCATTCATTTCTCGTTGCTCGTGTTTCTTTTTCATTTTTTCTTTTGGATGAAATTTCATGAGCAATTCAATCGTTAATATTTCAAAAAGTTCACAAATGGCTTTACCCGGGCGACGTGTTTATCAAAAAACACAATTTGGTGAAGAGGTACCATTCCGAGCCATTGATCAGGAGCGTACGCCTGAGTGTTTTGGTGAGCGAACAAATCCTACGTTTTATACCAATGATGTTACGGGGCACTTCTTCGATAATAGTACCGTTACTAAGCGCGTGCGATCTGAGCCTGGTTCGAATACGCAGCTGCAAAGCGCTAAGGCGGGCATAGTGACACCCGAAATGGCTTATGTTGCAGTCCGAGAAAATCGTATGCGAGATGAATTCAAGAAGGTTGTTTTGCAGATTAATGATGAAAAGCTGACTCGAATCTTGCAACCACACTTGGATGCCCCCTTGATAACAGCTGAATTCGTTCGCGATGAGGTGGCTTGTGGTCGAGCTGTTATTCCCGCCAATCATTGTCATCCAGAAGTTCAACCGATGATTATTGGGAAGCACTTTCATACAAAAGTAAACGCCAATATAGGCGCATCGGATACGGCTCAAAGCAATCGTACAAGTGAAGTCGAAAAGCTTCGTATGGCGCTAGTTGCAGGCGCCGATACGGTAATGGATCTTTCTATTGGTAAGGATATCCATCCGATTCGAGAAGCTATCTTACGCTCCAGTCCTGTGCCCGTTGGTACTGTTCCTATTTATGAAGCTTTGGAAGTTGCTCAAGGAAAAATAGAAAATCTCAATTGGGAGATTTTTAAGTCCGTGATGCTTAAGCAGGCGCAAGAAGGCGTGGACTATATGACGATCCACGCCGGTGTATTGCACGATCATGTCTTACTAACGAAGAACCGTTTAACGGGGATTGTGAGTCGAGGAGGTGGCATCTTGGCCTCTTGGATGACAAAAAAGCAAGAGGAGAACTTTCTCTACACGCATTTTGATGAAGTACTTGATATTGCCCGATACTATGATGTCACACTTTCTTTAGGTGATGGCTTGCGCGCCGGTAGCCTTTACGATGGCAATGATGCGGCTCAAATGGCTGAACTTAAAACATTAGGAGAACTTGCCGCTCGTGCTTACGAGGTGGGTGTTCAAGTGATGATTGAAGGGCCTGGGCATATTCCTTATCAAGGAATTGAATATAACCAGCACATTGAGAATCAGTGCTGCAGAGAAGCTCCGTTTTACACTTTGGGACCATTGGTTTGCGATATCGGTGCAGGCTATGACCATATCACCGCAGCTATTGGAGCGACGGTGATTGGGGCTGCGGGGACTTCTATGCTTTGTTGCGTAACACCTAAAGAACATCTTGGTTTACCTGACGCACAGGACGTTAGAGAGGGGATGCAGGCTTTTAAAATCGCCGCTCATGCTGCAGACATTGCCAAGGGAATTGCAGGCGCTAGCATTCGCGATATTTTGATGAGTTTGGCTCGTTTTGAGTTTCGTTGGAATGATCAGTTTAATTTAGCCCTTGATAGCAGTAAGGCGCGTGCGGGAAAAGCTGTTACTTTAAGTGGCAGTGGCGCAGATCAAACGCATTTTTGCAGTATGTGCGGTCCTAAGTATTGTCCGATGAAAATTGCTCGAGAACTTTTTGGAAAATCGGACAGTCACTAGAGGCTCTCATGCTAAAATAAACAGACTGTTACAGAGGGAGAGTTTTCTCCCTCAATATCTATTTAAGCTTTGTTAAATCGAGATTTTTTCATGAAAAAAATTGTTGTGTTAATTTCGGGGCGTGGCAGTAACTTCTTGGCAATTCAAGAAACTGCTTTACGTGAGGATTGGGCCAATACGATCGATGCCAAGATTGTGGGTGTGATTTCCAATCGCCCTGATGCCAAGGGTTTGGAGTTGGCGGCTGGCTACGGGATTGACACGAAGGTGATCGATCATAAGCTCTTTGAAACGCGTGAAGCTTTTGAAGAAGAGCTTTATAAGGCCGTTAGTGCCTACGAGCCGGACTTAATTGTTTTGGCTGGCTTTATGCGTATTTTAACGGCTGGTTTTGTGGATCGATTCCCTGGAAAGATACTCAATATTCACCCTGCACTCTTGCCGTCCTTTAAGGGATTGGATACGCATCAACGAGCAATCGACGCAGGCTGTCGCGTCCATGGGACGACGGTTCACTTTGTGACGGCTGCATTAGATGGTGGCGCCATCATTGCTCAAGCTGTTGTACCTATTTTGCCGACCGACGATGAGCACACCTTGGCAGACCGAGTGTTGGTTTATGAACACCAAATCTATGCTCGAGCTGTCAAAGCTTGCGTTACTGGTAAGGTGCGCTATGAAAATGAACGCGCTGTCATGGACAATGACACAGCGATGTCCTTAACGCTTTTAGGTCAATGCTAAATTATGTTTGAAAAGAAAAAGTCTTATGGCTCTCGTCAGGGTTCCCCCCGTCGATTGACCGATCGCCAACGCGCAGCTCGTACTCGTCAACTGCAAGAAGCCCGCTCCATGACCAAGGTCGAGCGTCAACGTGCAGCGGGAGCTCATATCGATCCGACACGCCGTCAAGCTCGTAGTGGCGGACCACGTGTGACCGGCATGATCGTTGAGGAATTGGGCAAGGCTTTAGCAACGGTTTTAAAGCTCGATGGCCCGGCAGACGTCTTAATGAGTCGCTTTTTCCGCTTAAATCATAAGCTTGGTTCTCGTGACCGGAGCATGATTGCTGAGGCGATTTTCTACACGTTGCGTCACCTCTCATCCATTACTTGGCAGATGAAGCCGATTGTTCCGGCTCGTGCTCCTAAGTTAACCGCAATGGTTGCATTGGCCCGCATCTATGGACGAGATGCATTAGATGCCAAAACGGTGGGCAACGATGCGCAACCCTTGGATAACATCCTTCGCAGTAAGGTAGAAAATGCGACTGCGTTGGTTCAATCTGAGCTACCTTTCTGGCTCTTTGATCGCTTAAATAAACAGTTCGGTGATGGTGCTGCTGACCTTTTTGAATCCATGAAGGAAGGCGCTCCTTTGGATTTACGAGTCAATCTCTTAAAGGCAAAGCGTGAAGAAGTACTTGAAGCTTTGGCTGAACATGGCGTTGAAGCATTTGAAACACCGCTTTCTCCTGATGGTGTTCGCCTAACGACTAAACCAGGTTTGACCAGTTGGCCTCTTTACCGTGAAGGTAAAATCGACGTCCAAGACGAAGGTAGCCAATTGATTGCTCGTTTGGTGCAACCGCGTCGTGGTGAGATGGTTTGCGACTTCTGTGCCGGTGCCGGTGGCAAAACGTTAGCGTTGGGTGCATTAATGCGTTCAACCGGCCGCTTATATGCCTTTGATGTTAACGAAAAGCGTTTGGGTGGCTTAACGCCTCGCATGCGTCGAGCTGGCTTAAGTAACGTTCATCCGATCGCCATTAAGTCGGAGCGTGACTCTCGTATTAAGCGTTTGGCAGGTAAGTTTGATCGTGTGTTGGTCGATGCCCCTTGCTCAGGTACGGGTACGCTTCGTCGTAATCCTGACTTAAAGTGGCGCATGAGCGAAGAGGAATTGGCTCGAATCAACGACATCCAAAAGAGCGTTTTAGATAGCTCCAGTCGTTTGGTCAAAGACGGCGGTCGTTTGGTTTATGCAACGTGCTCATTGTTGCGCGAAGAAAACCAAGCTGTTGTTGAAGCGTTCCTTGAAACGCATCCGGATTTTGTTTTGGTCAATGCCATTGAAGTGTTGGGTAAGCAAGGTGTGGAATTACCTCAATGCACTCAAGCTGAGGCGCCTTACTTTGTGATGGCTCCGCATCAAAGTGGTACAGACGGATTCTTTGGTGCTGTTTTAGAACGCCGTAAAGCCAAGCTAGAACGCGAAGATAATTGTGAATCTAGCGAAAAGGACACGATTGAAGCAGAAAATGCTTAAATTGTAGTGTTACGATATAGGGCAGAAACATAATCGGTTCTGCCCTTATTCTATGCGAAGCATTTCTAAATCACTTGCCTTTTTGTTGGCGGCCTGTTCCATGATTGGACCATTTTCAGCCAACACCTATATGCCTGGGTTATCGGCGCTTGGGCAGGATTTTGGTGTCAGTGACGCCATGACCTATCAGACGCTATCAACTTATTTGATGGCCTTTGCTTTTTCATCCCTTTTCGTCGGTGCTATTTCTGATGCTTTAGGACGAAAGGCCGTTATGGTAGGGGGCCTTATCCTTTATGCACTTACGTGTGCACTTTGTGCATTAAGTCCTAATTACACCGTCTTTTTAACATCACGAATTTTGATGGGGCTATTTGCTTCAGGTGGAGCGGTCTTAGCAATGGCCATCACGCGTGACTTGTACGATGACATTCAAGCTCAAGAATTGACAAGTTTGATTGCGATTATCTTTACCCTGGCACCTGCCTTTTCACCGATTATTGGAGGGTGGTTTGTTGTGCTAGCAGGTTGGCGAAGTGTCTTTTGGTTTTTGATGGGGCTGGCTCTTTTGTTGGCACTTTTGAGTGCAGTGTTTTTAAAGGAAACTCACCCTAAAGAGCGTCGACAGACATTTCATTTTCTAGCGTTAGCCAAAAGCTATGCGTCATCCATGAAAAACGTTCCCTTTACGGCAGGCGTGCTTTGTAATGGATTTGTTTTTATGGGGTCTATTTTGTTTTCTGCTGGGGCGCCTGACTATGTTGAAAACATCATGCATATGGGAGTGACTGACTTTGGTTATCTCATGATTCCACTGATTGCTTTTTCCGTTGGTGGTTCGATGATTTGCACCAAATTAACGCGTCGCTTTGGTGATCGGCTCACGATGCTTAGCCAAATTATGATCATGATTGCAGCCGGTGTTATCGGAGTTTGGTTAAATGCCGAGATGGAGGTGGGTTACCCTTGGTGTTTGCTCGCTGCAATTATCTATAGTGTTTGCATGAGCGTTGTACGTCCGATCTTAACGGTTTACAACCTCGATTATTTCCCGAAAAATCGGGGAATGGCCGCCAGCATTCAGCAATTTTTCCAAACCTCTGCTTTTGCGTTTTGCGCAGCGTTTTGGGTGCCAATGGTGATGGGCAGTGCCTGGAAGTATGATTTGGTTTTATTACTAAGTGGGATGATGGTTGGACTGCTTTGGTGGATTGTTATCAAAACACGAGCTGCGTACTTACCCAAAGAAAATAGATAGGGGAGCGAGTTAGACGCTAAAGAGTATTCCAAGAATCCAGATAACAAAAAAGCTCGATAAAATCGAGCTTTTTTGTTTTGGAATATCCACTCAATTACTTGAGCTTCGTTTCCTTGTAAACAACGTGCTTACGTGCAACCGGGTCAAACTTGGAGATTTCCATCTTGCCAGTGCTCGTACGCTTGTTCTTCGTCGTCGTGTAGAAGTGACCCGTACCAGCGGTCGATTCTAACTTGATCTTTTCACGGTTTCCCTTTGCCATGGTGAACTCCTATTAGATTTCGCCGCGGGCGCGGAGGTCCGCTAAGACCGCATCAATGCCGAGCTTGTCGACCGTACGGAGACCTGCCGCCGTCAAACGCAAACGAACCCAACGGTTTTCGCTTTCAACCCAAAAACGACGATATTGAAGATTGGGCATGAAGCGACGCTTCGTCTTGTTGTTTGCGTGAGAAACGCGGTGGCCGACCATCGGCGCTTTGCCGGTGACTTGACACACTCGTGCCATCGCTAACTCCGTTCAAAAAATTAAACAAAACAACCCATCCGAAGTTAATCCACCTCGGTGGGAAAACAGTGTGTGTCATTATACGCAGATAGATTACAACTAGCAAATCTTTCTGAGAAATTTTCAAACACTGATTCCAATGGGTTTAAAGGTGAGGCGCAGTATAGGCGTATTTGAAATTGGTGTCAATGAAAATGGCCAAAATTTGCAAGGAAATCTTTTCGGCTACGGATTCGAGAAGCAATTGCGTTAAACTTGTCGCTGTTTCTAATTTATCGGATTGTGAGTTTTGTTATGAAAATTCTTTTAGCTCAGCCTCGAGGTTTTTGTGCCGGAGTTAATCGCGCGATTGCAATTGTTGAGCGAGCGCTACAGGTCTATGGCGCACCTTTGTACGTGCGTCATGAAATTGTTCATAACAAAACGGTTGTCAATGAATTAAAGGCAAAGGGAGCGATTTTTGTCGAACACTTAAGCGAAGTTCCAGATGGCTCGACTGTTGTCTTATCGGCTCACGGCGTTCCGCAAAGTGTTAAAGACTATGCTGCACAACGACAATTTCGTATTTTTGATGCAGCTTGCCCACTTGTGATGAAAGTTCATCGTGAAGTTGTCAAAATGCACCAAGATGGTCTTACCGTCTTAGTTGTGGGGCACAAGGGGCACGCAGAAGTCGAAGGGACGATGGGACAAGTGAACGACAATATCTATCGTGTTTACACAGAAGATGAAGTTAACGCGTTAAATGTGCCGGATCCAAGCAAAGTGGGTTATGTTACTCAGACAACGCTCTCTGTGGACGAAACGCGTTCGATCATTGCTAATTTAAAAAAGAAATTCCCGGGGATTAAATCGCTATCTCCAGCGGATATTTGTTACGCTACCCAGAGTCGTCAATTGGCGGTAAAACAGTTGGCGGCACAAGTTGATGCAGTTTTGGTGGTGGGGTCAGCAACAAGCTCTAATTCAAAGCGTCTTCGAGATATCGCTCAACAAGAAGGGGTTCCTGCTTACTTGATTGATTGCTCTGAAGAAATTGATATGAATTGGCTAACGGGAGTTGATCGTGTTGGTATTACTGCTGGCGCTTCAGCTCCGGAGCATTTAGTGCAAGGCGTTGTAGAATTTTTGAAAGCCAACGGTGCCGATTCTGTTGAGACGTTGGCTGGCGTTCCTGATCGTATTAGTTTCCCATTACCGGCTGGACTATAAGTAGGAGAAGATTGTGGCTAAAGAAAAACACCAAAGTGCTACACCAGCGACAGATTGGTTTAAAAAAAATAAAGTCGAGTTTGAACCTTACTCGTACGAGTATGTTGAACACGGCGGCACGGCGCATGTTGCCGAGGTCTTTGGTTTAAATCATCATGAAGTTGTCAAGACTCTCATCATGGAAGATGAGCACGCCCATCCTCTGGTGATTTTGATGCACGGTGATTGTGAAGTCAGTACGAAAAACTTGGCTCGGCAAATTGGCGCAAAGCATGTTGCACCGTGTAAACCCGAGCAGGCACAACGTAACAGTGGCTATCAAGTCGGCGGTACGTCGCCTTTTGGTACACGCAAACGTATGCCGATTTACGTTCAAAAGACCCTGTTAACACTGCCTCATGTTTATATCAATGGGGGGCGACGTGGCTTTGTCGTCAAAATTGATACATCAGTGCTAACTGAAAAGTTAGGTGCAAAGCCAGTGGATTGCGCTAACGAAAAAGACGTCTAAGCAAGAGATAAATAACGGTGCTTTTGAGCACCGTTATTTGTTTTAGCCATTAAGAGCGGATATCACCCGCTGCATCTTTTAATCGCCAGCGAGGTTTAACTCCAAACTTTAAATTTTTAAAGTGCTGTGCGATTTCCTCTTCACTCATGTGTTTAACGCGTTCAAGCCCGGCAGTGGCAATCATGGCGCCGTTATCTGTGCAAAGCTTAATCGGGGGGAAGAAGACTTCCATTCCACGCTTACGCATTTCAAAAACAAGGCGATTGCGCAGTTGCTTGTTAGCTGAGACACCGCCTGCAACGACAAGCGTCTTCATGTGATGCGTTTTCATTGCCTTGACGACCTTAGCAGCCAACACGTCAACCACAGCATCGACAAAAGCGCGAGCAAGATTTTGACGGAATGTCTCATCATTGGGATCTTCGGCTTTATTAACGGCGTTGAGCACTGCAGTTTTTAAGCCAGAAAAACTCATGTCGAGGTTGCCAGAATGCAACATGGGTCGAGGTAACTCGATCGCACCGGACTGGCCCTTATCGGCCAATGCAGAAACTGCAGGACCACCAGGATAGGCCATGCCTAAGAGTTGAGCGGTTTTGTCAAAGGCTTCGCCCACTGCATCATCGAGCGTATCGCCTAAAAGTTCATACTCACCAAACTTCGTGACCTTCATGATTTGCGTGTGTCCGCCAGAGACCAACAAGGCAATAAAGGGGAACTCAGGGGCAGGGTCGGCCAGTAAGTTTGCCAGTAAGTGACCTTCCATATGATGGATGCCAATGACAGGGATATCCAGTGCATAGGCTAGTGCGTGAGCTACACTGACGCCGACCAATAGGGCGCCGGCAAGGCCTGGGCCTTGTGTAACTGCAATAGCGTCTAAATCAGCTTTAGTTTTGCCTGCTTCCTTAAGAACTTGTTCAACCAAGGGAATGACACGACGAATATGATCTCGGCTAGCAAGCTCGGGAACGACACCGCCGTAGAGTTTGTGCATGTCAATTTGCGTATGCACTGCATGCGCTAAAAGGCCCTTTTTATCATCAATAAGGGCAACACCAGTTTCGTCACAAGACGATTCGAGACCTAAAATGAGCATAAATTAAAAAAAATCAGTAGAATCACCAAATATTTCGAAAATGTATCGTTAATTTACTCGAACATTTTCTTTTTTTCGTATTTTATGCGAAAATTGCAAACTTTCGGAGATTGATGTCGCATTCCGAGATGGTTTCGCGCGTCAATCAGATCGGTAAAACATTACCGCAACCCCTTTTATTGACAGGTAAGGTGCCTGATGCCCACTATTCGTGTTAAAGAAAACGAACCGTTTGAAACCGCTCTTCGCCGTTTCAAGCGTACCATTGAAAAGAGCGGTCTTTTGACCGAATTGCGTGCTCGTGAGTTCTATGAAAAGCCCACGGCCGAACGTAAGCGTAAGAAGGCTGCTGCCATTAAGCGTCACTACAAGCGCTTGCGCAGCCAAATGCTCCCGAAGAAGCTCTACTAATTTCGGAAAAATAGAGTGTCAAACACGTGACACTCGTTTTGGCAAAGAGAGCTTAGGCTCTTAGTCAGAATCACGCGTGCAAATCTCTACTTTTCGGTAGTCTTGCACGCGTTATTTTTTTCTATAAGGTTTCAAAATGACGATTAAAGAACAAATTATGGCCGATATGAAGGCTGCCATGAAGGCCAAGGACATGGGTCGCTTGGGTGCTATCCGTTTATTGATGGCCGCCATCAAGCAAAAAGAAGTTGATGAACAAGTGCAATTGGATGACGCTCAAATTACGGCAGTGATTGCCAAGCTTGTTAAGCAACGCCATGACTCTATCGAGCAATACAACGCCGCTAATCGTCCGGACTTAGCTGAAAAAGAACAAGCTGAAATTGATGTGTTGTCTCACTACCTGCCCAAGCCCCTCAGCGAAGAAGAAATCGGTCAAATGATCGATGAAGCGATTGCTGCTGCCGGAGTTACCGGTATGGCTGCTATGGGTAAAGTGATGGGTATGCTTAAGCCTAAGCTCACTGGCCGCGCTGATATGGGTAAGGTCAGCGCTTTAATTAAGCAACGTTTGACGGCTTAATCATTGCGTAAGGGGGCCGCTAGTCGGCCCTTTTTTTGAGTTCATAAGTGAGGAAAGAGACGTGATTCCAGAGAGTTTTATTGAAGAGGTACTCTCAAGAACCGATATCGTCCAGGTTATCGGTCGTTATGTGAAGTTGCAACACAAAGGCACCAATTGGCTTGCATGTTGCCCTTTTCATAAGGAAAAAACGCCGTCGTTCGCCGTTAACCAAAGCAAGCAATTTTTTAAGTGTTTTGGTTGTGGAGAACACGGAACGGCCATCTCTTTTCTTATGAAATACAAGGGATTGACATTCCCTGAAGCGATTAAAGAGCTAGCGGATAATCTTGGTTTAGAAGTTCCTGAAGATCGACAAGCTAAAGCAAGACAGGAAAAAGCTCGTGGTCTTACCGACTTTCTTGAAAGTGCGGCAGAGTTTTACCATCGCAATCTTTTCCATGATGTTCATACCATTGAGTATCTCAAAGGTCGTGGCATTACCGAAGAGACCGCAAAAAAGTTTCAGATCGGTTTTTCACCAGACTCTTGGCATGGGCTTAAGGAGATTTTTCCTAATCAAGGCTATGAAGAGCCAAAGCTTGAAGAGTGTGGATTAGTTATTGTTAAGGATGATAAACGCTACGATCGTTTTCGTAACCGCGTTATGTTTCCGATTCGCAATCCTCGCGGTAAGGTGATTGGCTTTGGTGCTCGCACTATGATTGCAGGTGAAGAGCCCAAGTACTTGAACTCTCCAGAAACGCCGGTCTATCACAAAAGTCAGGAACTGTACGGTCTTTACGAAGCTCGAGATGCTATACATAAAAAAGGACGTGCGATTGTCTGTGAAGGCTACATGGATGTCATCCAATTATCCCAGGCAGGCTTTACAGAGTCCGTGGCAGCTCTAGGAACCTCAATTACGCCAGAGCATGTAAAGCGTCTCTTCCAACTATCGGACAATGTGTACTTTTCTTTTGACGGTGATGCGGCAGGGTTTAAGGCTGCGCGCCGAGCAATGGAAGCAACTTTGGCGATTATTACAGAAAGTCAGAAGGCCTTTTTCGTGATGTTGCCTCAAGGCGAGGACCCTGATAGCTTAATTAAAACTCAAGGCGTAGAGGCTTTTGAGTCGCAGTTAAATGCGGGATTTGCACTTTCAAAATTCTTTGTTCTTGATATTGTTCGTGAAGTCACTCAAGGTAGAGGGTTTCGTACAGCCGAAGAGCGAGCCCAGGCAGTTGCCATCGCAAAGCCCTTGTTGGCTCGTATGACGGCTCTTGCATTACGACAATTGTTAGTTCAAGAGTTAGCAGCCGCCATCCGCATGGAGCCGGGCGAGTTAGCAACATTGTGTGGAATTGCGTTAGTGCAAGAGGTTCCTGTACAAAAAGAACAATCTCGCGGTTATGGTAGAGATTCTATACAGGGACAACGTTGGAAGCGTCCTCCACGTCCAATTACGACGGGGCCAGTTTTTACAAACATCAAACGTCGATTACTTCAGTGTTTCATTGCTAACCCACAGTGGCTTTTGAAGTATTCCGATCTTATCGCTGATGAGCTTTTGGATACGGTCGATGAATGGGAGTCTGCGATTGTACGTCTGTGGCATTTAGCTCAAGCCCATTTAACCGATGAAGACGGCAATGTCATCGATGCTCGCATGAGCAGTGGGTACTTATTGTCATTTTTGGAGGGCGACCCCATGTATGACATGATGCTTTCATTGGCGAGCCAAGAAGAGGACTTAAAGACAGAGCCTGAGATTGCCGAATTTGAGATTAAATGTGCATTTTTGAAGTTAGAGAAAGCACAGCTCGATGCTATGGTGATGGAGCTACTGGCTGCTGAGGAACGAGGCGAGCCGGTGGACTCTGACTATTTGGGGCGACTGTTTAAACGAAGACAGCAGATTCATCAGTCATTGATTCAAGAAAGCACTCAAGCCGTGGATTTTGCGCTTGACTCACGCATTGAAGGATAAAAAACTCGGCCTTTGTGCCGAGTTTTCTATTTGAGATAGGAGAGAATGTAAAAAAAATCCCCTTTCACTTTTTCACAGTATAATGAGAAAGCTTCGCATTTACTGGGAAAGATTTTAATTTTTCTAGGAAAAAGCAACACTTAGCTTACTTGCCGTAGTAAGACTACCACACAAGCAATCCCCAAAAAATCTCGATAGTGCTCAATGTGATTGAAAATTTTGTGCTCATCGAGGGAGATTTTGTTTTCTGCTCATAATGAGCAGAGGTCTTTGAAAAGTTAAACCCCTTTTTCAAAGATCAGTATTTCATTGTATTTTGTTCTTTGCATTCAAAGAGCTAAGGAAATACTGGGTTTACGATGCTTGAAAGATTGCACTTTCAGGTGATTCAGCTAACGATTTTTTCTTGGATAGCCAAATCCAAGGGGAGTTCGGGTAGATCAATGGCTAAAAATGATATTTTGAGTCCTTCTGTTGCTAAAAAACAGACAGATAAGGCATTGAAAAAAGATGATTTAATTCAAATCGTCTTTGATGAATCTGGTGAAATTGTCGCACCAGAAATTAAGAGTTTGCCAGAAGTCAGTAAGTTGTCAAAGAAAAAGCTTACACTGACCAAATCCCTTTTTAGTCAAACAAACGATCCAGAGTACGAACAAAAGTTACGTGAGCTGATTGTACTTGCCAAAAAACGTGGTTACGTTACCTATGAAGAGCTTGCCGAGGTTGTGCCAAGCGAGAAGCAAGATGACGAAAATGCCGTCAATCAGCTCGAGCATGCCTTTGGATTTTTGGGCATAAATGTTCTTGAATCTGCTCCAGCTGAAGATGAAATCCTTTTAACAGATTCTCCTTTGACACTTGTTCAAGATGACGAAGAAGATGAAGAGGATGTTTTATCATTGGTTGAAAGTGATGTCGCTCGCACCTCCGACCCAATGAGTATGTACACACGAGAGATGGGAGCAGTGGCGCTTCTGACTCGTGAAGATGAAATCGCGATCAGCCGTGAGATTGAACAGGGTTATCAAGAGATGATGGACATCATCGCCCATTGTCCTGTCGCTGTTAAAGCGTTAATTGATATGGGGCATATGTTGGCTGAAGATGCTGTCAGTGTTGAGGCAATTGTTGATGGCATTGACTCAGTTGAGCAAGCCTCTGTTTGCGATAAAGACAGTGAAGACTTTTCTTTTGATGAAAGCATTGAAGAGTTTTCAATAGGCGCATCCGCCATGAGCGTTGAGCAGTTGGCAGAACTGAAAGTAAAAGTTCTCGACGTTTTTGCTACTTGCGAAGCTTACTATAACCAAATGATGCAATTAGACGCTTCGAGTAAAGCGTTCCAAGATCTGGAAGTCGCCATTGGAGCGCTATTGCTTCCTTTTCGATTTACCACCTCCACCGTTCGAACTTTGTCGAACTTGATGCATGATAAGGCAGAAGAGTATCGTCGTATTGAAGCTAAAGCCCGAGAAGTGATTGTCGAATGTTGTGAACTGCAAGAAGAGGAGTTTGTTCAGTTCTACCAACAAGAGGCTATGACTGAAGAGGCTGTCAAGCGACTCATTGCAAAGCATTCTGTTTTAGAAAAAGAGTCGAATGCGTTAATGTCCCTTTCTCAACAGTATCTATCGCTAATGCAAGAGACGCGATTGCCTTATCAGTCAATGAAGTCTTTGTATCAGCATATGTGCCAAGCAGAGCATAAGGTCGATGAAGCAAAGTCGCAGATGGTTAGTGCTAACTTACGTTTGGTGATTTCAATAGCTAAGCACTATTTAAATCGAGGCTTGCAGTTCTTGGATTTAATTCAAGAGGGCAATATTGGTTTAATGCGTGCGGTAGAGAAGTTTGAGTATCGTCGTGGCTATAAATTCTCAACGTATGCAACGTGGTGGATTCGTCAAGCAATTACTCGCTCGATTGCCGACCAAGGTCGAACCATTCGCATTCCTGTGCACATGGTTGAAACATTGCACAAAATTAATCATTTAACGCGTCAATACCAATTAGACAATCAAGGTAGAGAGCCTAGTGTTGAATGGTTGGCTAAAGAAGTTGGTTTAAGTGCTAATCGAGTAAAAACAATATTACTAGCTCGACGTGAACCAGTTTCTATGGACACGCCCTTAGGAGATGATGAGGATTCCCATTTAGTGGATTTTATCGAGGATAAATTGTCTCAAACGCCTCTAGAGGCCGCTCAAGAGGAAAATTTAAAAGCGACAATGCATGAAGTTTTGGCAACGCTTTCACCTCGTGAAGCCAAGGTTCTCATGTTACGGTACGGCATCGATACAAATACGGAACATACGTTAGAAGATCTAGGTCAGCAATTTGTTGTAACGCGTGAGCGTATTCGCCAAATTGAAGCAAAAGCTTTGCGAAAACTTCGTCATCCTAGTCGTGCAAATAAACTGCGTAGTTTTTTAGAAGAAGGCTCGGAGCACTAAGAGTTTTTGATTTCAATCAAATGATTTAGGGGGAATTTAAAAATAATTTCCCCTAAATTGCTTTTATGGTGTATCTTAATTAGCTCGCGGTCGGTGGGTCTTTCGTCTTTTTAGGCGAGTCTTTGCATATCTATTTTCTCCCCATTTCCGATCGTTATAAAAGCGTCTGATTGACTTTATTTTCTGAATTGAGCTTTTTGCTAGCCATCAGAAAAGATAATCAATGAGGTACTGGCACGGTAGGGCATAGCAATTCCCTGCATTCACTCATTCGAGTCTAGAGAGGTTACTTTTTCTTCTTTGATGCTTGATTGGGTGTTGTGGACACGCCTGTGATTTTAAAGGGCTAACAGCAATGATTGGCTTTTAGGTATCACAAGATGTAGGGGATATGCACCTACAAACCTTGCATTTCGATGTAAGGTGTTCATAGAAGGACAAAAAATCGTCAATGATTGCATGCGTGTTATTGGTAGTCATTGACAGTAGATGTTGAAAGACTTCTAAAAAATATTCAACCAAAATCATAAATCGTAACTCATTCATATTATTAGAAATTTTGGCCCCACCACCGACTTATTGAGGGCTCCTTTGAGCTATTGCTCTTATTAAATATGGGTAGACGTGGATAGTGGTTGATTGAGGATAACTCGTATTTCTGTTGAGGAAATACATGCAAATTGAAAACGGTTTCCAGTTTGAAATTTTCTAGTGAATTTCAGGCAGGGAACTTTTTTGTAATTTAAAAATGAAAAAAACACCAGTTAAAGCCACGAAAAAGAAAAAAGCTACTGCTAAAGACGTAGATGTTGATTTGTTTGCCGATGATCCTGAGTTGGATGTTGAAGGTGACAAAGATTTAATGGATTGGCTTCAATCTCATGAAGAGTTGGGTTTTAAGTTCAAGGGTGAAGTTAAGATCGAATCTAAGGCTAACCGTCAACAAGACGAAGAAGATGTTGAAGAAACGCTCGATGACGAAGATTTGGCCGATGAACTTGAAGAATTAGAAAGCAACACAGACGACTTTGATGACGATGACGCTGTTGTGGTGGCACCGAAAGTTGTTACAAGGAAGTCTCGCACAGGTAAAAAGCGTAAGGATCCGCTTGAAGGATTGTTGCCGAATCAGCCTTTGCATGAAGACGGTGCAGAAAATGGTTACCGCCAACTCGTCCGCTTTGGTCGTTCTCGTGGTTGGGTAACGATTGCAGAAATTAACGACTTGTTGCCCGAAAGCGCATTGCGCAGTGAGGAAGCTCTTACGGAAATCACGTTAGGCTTGGCTCGTTTCGGCGTGCAAGTGTTTGACCAAACGCCTGACGAAGACACCGTTCAAATGCTCTCGGAGCAACAAACAACGGTTGACGACGATATTGACGAAGAAGATGCCGCTACGATTCTTACGCCGGAAGAATCAGCAGGTTTATCTAAGGATCCGTTGCGCGCTTACTTGCGTGGTGTTGGCTCGCATAAGTTGTTAACCCGTGAAGGCGAAATTGAAGTTGCCAAGAGTATCGAACAACATCGTGCTCGTTTGGTCCAGGTCGTTTTGACTTCCCCGTTGTCCATTCAGGAACTTTTGGGCTTAGCAGAAAAAATCCAATCTGGTGCAGAAACCATCGATAACGTCATTGACGGCTTTACTGACATTGCAGCAGAGGAAATGGAAGACGATTCGGGTGATTTGAATACCGATATCGGTGCAGCTGCTATGACGGTCGAGCAATTGGATGAAATGAAAGAGCGCGCTCTTGAAATGTTCGCTCGCTTAGACGGCTATTTGGTTGAATTGCGTGAAAACTTTGGTGATCCCGCAAAGGCCGATAAGTTCGAGCGTGCACGTCAAAAGATCAATGACGAGTTGTCCATTGTTCGCTTCTCCGTCAAAACCGTGGCACATTTATCCGAGGTTTTGGGCCAACACATGAGCAAGGTAACGGACACGATGTACGCAATGCGCGATGTGTTAGTCAATAAAGCTCATATGCCTCAAAACAAGTTTGTTGAATTCTTCAATACAAGCTGCTCTGATTTGACGTGGTTAGATAAGGAAGTGGCGGCAGGTCACCCATGGAGTGAAGCGCTAGATCAATATCGCGGTGTCTTTGTTGAATTGCAAACGCGTATGCAAGAACAAGAAAAGCTTGCTAGCTTATCAATTAGTGAGCAACGCGATCTGCATCGCTCAATGACAGTCGCTCAAGCAAGCCTGTCTAAAGCCAAGGCTAAGATGATTGAGGCAAACTTGCGTTTGGTGATTTCTATTGCCAAGGGCTACGTCAACCGTGGTTTAGCCATGCCGGATTTGATTCAAGAAGGTAACCTTGGTTTGATGAAGGCAGTGGATAAGTTTGAATACCGCCGTGGTTATAAGTTCTCAACTTATGCTACGTGGTGGGTTCGTCAGGCTGTCACGCGTGCTGTTGCAGACTATGGTAATACGATTCGTATTCCGGTGCATATGACTGAATCCTACAATAAGATTCGTCGTATTAAGCAAAAATACTTGCAAGAAAACGGCAAGCAACCGTCTGATAACGAATTGGCAGAATTGTCTGGCGTGCCATTGTCTAAGGTTCAACTTCTTATTCAAGCTATGCGTGGTGTTGAGTCCATTGACGCTCCAATCGGTGATGACGAAGATGCAACCAAGCTTGACTTCGTTCGTGGCGATGACGAGTTGGATCCCCAACGTCGCTTCATGATCACTGCAATGGAAGAAGAAATTAAGAAGTCTTTGGACCGTTTGACTGAACGTGAGGCTACCGTTTTGCGTTTGCGTTACGGTATTGGTACAAGCCATGACCATACGCTTGAAGAAGTCGGTCGCTCAATGGGTTTGACGCGTGAACGTGTGCGTCAAATTGAAAGCGCTGCCATTCGCAAGTTACGTAGCCCGGACTTTGCAGAGCGCTTGAAGGATTACATTCAAGCTCAATAATCTATAAATTGGATGTAAAAGCCACTTTAACCTCTGAGTTTGAGTGGCTTTTTTTGAAAGACAATGACAGAAAATAAATCTTGGCGCTTTTGCGTTGCACCGATGTTAGACTGGACAGATCGTCACTGTCGTTATTTTCATCGTGCATTGAGTAAACATGCTCGCTTGTATACCGAAATGGTAACAACTGGGGCAATTATTTATGGTGATCAACATCGCCACTTGGACTTTAATCCTGAAGAGCATCCAGTTGCCTTGCAACTTGGTGGGAGTGATCCTGAGGCTTTAGCCCAGTGCGCAAAGTTAGCTCAGCAATGGGGCTATGATGAGATCAATCTCAATTGTGGCTGTCCGAGTGAGCGTGTACAACGCGGTTCATTTGGTGCTTGCTTAATGAGCGAACCTAAGTTGGTAGCTGATTGTTGTAAAGCAATGATGGATGTTGTGGATATCGATGTGACGGTGAAACACCGCATTGGTATTGACAAAATTGAAGACTATGGATTTGTCTCTGACTTTGTTGGAACCTTATATGACGCAGGAGTTCGCGTCTTTATTGTCCATACTCGTAACGCCTGGTTAAAAGGCTTAAGTCCTAAGGAAAATCGCGAGGTACCGCCTTTAAGAAGAGAGGTTGCCTTTGATCTTAAACGTGACTTTCCTGATGCAACCATTGTGATTAATGGCCAAATTGATGATTTGGATACAGCAGAAACGCTTCTTACGAAAGTCGATGGTGTAATGGTTGGACGAGCTGCATACAAGACCCCTTGGTTATTAAGCGATGTAGATGCAAGACTATTTGGCGACAACCATGATGTGCCAGACCGAGAAGAGCTCATTGAAATTATGACTCAGTACTTACGACGTGAGACACCGAAGGATTTTCATGTACCTCGCGCAACCGCCAAGGCAATGATTGGTTTATTGCAAGGCCTGGCTGGAGCTCGTTTTTATAGAAGAACCTTATCAGATCCATTTGCTTTTGAGACACAAGGGACAGAGGTTTTAAAGGCTGCATTTGCGAGTGCAGGTTGGGGCGAACGCCTCACTGATGATCGCCGAGACGATGATGAATTTTAAGGCTTGAGTAATTTTCGGATTGTTATAATCGAGCCATTAAGTAAAAAGGGCAATTTTTCATGAAAGTACTTGTCGCTGTTAAGCGCGTTGTGGATTACAACGTTAAGGTGCGTTTAAATGAAGCCGGAGTGCCGGAAACGCAAAATGTGAAAATGTCGATTAATCCTTTTGATGAAATTGCAGCGGAATGTGCTGTGCAATTAAAGGAAAAAGGCATTGCTTCAGAAGTAGTAGCTGTGACGATTGGGGCAGCTAAAAGCTTAGATACCTTGCGAGTGGCGATGGCCATTGGTGCGGATCGTGGTATTCACATTACAACGGATGCAATGGTCGAGCCACTAGAAGTAGCCAAATTATTGCAAAAGGTTGTAGAGAAGGAGCAGCCCGATTTGATTTTGCTTGGTAAACAAGCAATTGATAACGACTGTAACCAAGTGGGTCAAATGCTTGCAGCATTGTGCGAAATCCCTCAAGCCAGTTTTGCTTCAAAATTAGATTTGCCTAGCAAGGCAGAGGCAATTGTTGCACGCGAGGTTGATGGTGGTATGCAAACAGTTGCAGTGAAGTTGCCGGCAGTTATTACGGCAGACTTGCGACTAGCAGAGCCTCGCTATGTGACATTGCCAAATATGATGAAGGCAAAGAAAAAGCCCGTGGAAACAATTGAAGCTCAAAGCATGGGTGTAGAGCTAAGTTCCAAGATCAACTATATCTCTTATGCACAACCTGAGAAGAAGAAAAACGGTTTGGTTTTGTCTTCGATGAGTGAATTGGTAAATAAGTTAAAGACTGAAGCTAAGGTACTTTGAGGAATAACAAAATGAAAACATTGATTATTGCTGAAGTCAACGATAAGGGATTAAAGCCAACGGTAGCTAGTTTGGTCACCGCAGCTAAAAAGGTTGAAGGAGAGATTGAACTCCTCTTGATTGGTAATGATGCTGATGCTACTGAATCTGCACAAAAGCTAGAGGGTGTTAGCAAGATTTACGTTAACCAGGATCGTGGTGAAAATGTTTTAAGTGAAACATTAACCAATGCCGTTGTGAACCTTATTAAGAATGATGGGAACTATACCCATATTTACTTTGAATCGAGTTCATTCGGTAAAAGTGTGATGCCGCGTGTTGCCGCACTTTTAAATGTCGCACCGTTATCAGACGTCATTTCTATTGTTGACGAGAAAACCTTTGTACGCCCAATTTTTGCCGGTAGTATTGAAGCAACAGTTGAAAACAACGAGCCAATCAAGATCGCAAGTATCCGCGCAACGGCCTTTGAACCATGTTCGAACAATGGGCAAGCATCTGTTGAAATGATGACAAATTGGCCCGCAGCAATGAATACGCGCAAGGTCAGTTTTGATGCAGTGAAGACGGATCGACCGTCATTGCAATCGGCCAAGATTGTCGTAGCGGGAGGTCGTGGCTTAGATAATGCTGAAGGCTTTGAAAAGTTAGTGAAACTTGCCGATAAGTTAGGTGCAGCAGTCGGTGCAACAAGAGCAGTAGTCGATATGGGGCTGTGTCCGAACGATTGGCAAATTGGTCAAACTGGTAAAGTCATTGCTCCCGACTTATACATTGCAATTGGTATCTCTGGAGCAATGCAGCACATTGCCGGTATTAAGGACGCAAAGGTAGTGGTCGCAATCAATAATGACCCTGAAGCTGCGATCTTTGAAGTTGCTGATTACGGTTTAGTAATGGATGCTAAAGCAGGTATTGATGCTTTATTAGCAGAACTTAACTAATAGGTACCGTAACTAAAAAATGGGCAAATAAAATTTGCCCTTTTTTTATTTTGAAAATCAGATAATTAGCAATATTCTAGAGAAGAAATAGAAAAAAGAATTTGACACTGCCAAAAATCTCCTTAAAATGCTCATTCCTGACTTGATCAGTAGCAAGAATTTCAAATTTGCTCAAAATCAAATCAGAAGCTTAAAAAAAGAAATTTTTCAAAAAGCTTGACAAAAAGAGTTTGGGTCTTATAATTCTCAAACCTATCGCTCAAA
>CALESB010000001.1 GCA_937906995.1 uncultured Sutterella sp. | reverse complement strand
TAAGTTTCTAATATTCAAACGGGTTAATCGTTTTTTGAGTAAAAGTTATCCACGGTTGGGCGTAGCGCTCATCCTTAATAATGGGCTGTAGCAAGACCAGCGGTGGGTAACTTTTACGAACTGCTTCTATCAAAGCACTATTCACATTAGCTATAAGAGAGGCCATCATCAGTAATCTATCAGGGCTACTTAAGAAGAGAGTTTTCATTCTCTCTTCGCCCACTATGAATCGGTTAGATCACCACCGTGCCATTTAAAATCAAATACATTTAATGTAATCAGTCAGTGACTGGCTGTGGGTGGTGGCCTAAAAGGCTTCTCATAGGCAATGAATAGTGTTTCCTCAATTCATTTAATTCGTTTGTTGCGTAAGCATTGTTCGTGAAAGACCTGCTTTGCTTAAATTGAAATAAGTGTCATATTTAAGCAATGCCCACAAAATTCTTGCTAATTTTGCTGCTAAAGCAATAATCATTTTTCCCCAGATCATCTTCTGCGATACTTTTTTATCAATCCATTGTTTTAACGCACAGTCTGGTAGCATGTTTTTAACATTTTGCATATACAAAACCGCTGCAGACTGATACAAACACGATCGCATTTCTGCATCACCATGACAGCTACACTTACCAACTCGATAATTATGTCCCGTTGATTTGTTGTTTGGTACCAGTCCGTAGTAAGCAGCAAATGATTTCGGCCCTTTAAATCGATTAGGATCGCCACACGTTGACAGCAATCGATGAGTCCCTACAAAACCAATCCCTAACGTGCTTTGAATGCGTTGCGCCCGTACGTCTTGTGACAGTTGCTCTTTCATAACAATTTCCAGAGCTTCGATTTCTTTATCCAAGCAAGCAACAGAATCAATCATTTGAATCAACGCATTAACAACCGGTTGACTCAACAACTCTACCTTATCCTCAAGAGACTCTTTCATCTTTTTGAGGTTTCGCCGCTGGGCAGAAAATAAAATTCCCCAAGCTTGTGACATGCCCTTCAGTGACACCAAAATCGATGTACGACATTTAACAAGTTGCTTTCGCGCTGCATAGATGGACTGCATCCGCATTTCGGCTACCGTCTTGGTTCGGATCGGTTTGAGCATCGTATCTCTGGAGAGGTGGGCAAGAGCAAGTGCATCATTACGATCTGTTTTTTGACCAGCAAGGTGAACCTTAACCCAATCCTTTACAGCAGCCCCTGAAATCGTCTTTACTTCATGACCTTGAGCCTGAAGATTAAGGCTGAGAATATTGGCACCGTTGCATGGTTCGATAGCAAATGTTGTGGGTTGAATTTCAGAAGCCAATTCCAACAAATCTGCGGTGGAAATGCGTTCAATGATTTGAACTTCTCCATCTTCGGAGATGCCGACTACAGTATTGTCGTATTTAGCCAAATCTACCCCAATAGCCAACCATTTACTCGACTTATCGAATTCTTTTGCGGTATGCTTTCTGCTCATGACATGGGTCCTCTTTAAAGTAATTGTCTAAACTTATTCTCTCCCATTTCGGGAGGGA